>CAYLNS010000020.1:0-12186 GCA_964385115.1 uncultured Methylomarinum sp. | reverse complement strand
CCTGCCAGGTCGAGGACTTTGTCACCTTCTCTGACATTAGCCAGTTGTACCGCTATTTTTTTCCAGATGCGGTGAATACCAAAGGACATCAGATCATTCATAATGTCATATTGGTCAGCGACAGAATCAAAGACGCCGCGAACCATTTTGACTTTTTCTTCTTTGGGAACTTCTTTGAATCCAAAATGGGTTGTATTTTCGTTTGTCATAATTTCTTTAGTGTTTGTTATCAGGCTGACGACTCAGACCGGAGGCAGCCAATTCATTCAGATAGTTTTGCCACAATTTATCGTATTCGGTACCCAGTTTGTACAGTAAATCCCAGCTGTATATGCCACTGTTGTGACCATCACTGAACTGCAGCGAAATGGCATAATTACCAATGGGTTTTATATCGGTAATGGTGACATCCTGTTTGCCCGTTTGCAGCACTTCCTGTCCCGGGCCATGGCCGACCGCTTCTGCAGAAGGCGTATAAACCCTTAGATATTCGCAGGGTAATTTAAAAACCTTGCCGTCATCAAAGGTTACTTCCAGAATACACGAGGCTTGATGAAGCTTGATATCTGTCGGCACACGGCCGGTTGCTTCGGCAAATAATCGCATGATTACAGGATATAACGGCTTAAATCTTCATCTTCAGCAAATTCAGTCAGATGAGCATCAACATAAGCGGCATCGATAACGACTTTTTTATCGGTCATATCCGGTGCGTTATAGGAAATATCTTCCAGCAAACGTTCCAGAATCGTATGCAGTCTTCTGGCGCCAATATTTTCGGTGGTTTCATTCACCTGCCAGCCCAGTTCAGCAATACGTTTGATACCATCTTCTGAAAAAGTCAGCTCTACATCTTCTGTTTTGAGCAATGCCTGGTATTGCTCTGTCAAGGATGCATCGGGTTCAGTCAGAATACGGACAAAATCATCAGCCGACAGAGCATCCAGTTCAACGCGGATGGGGAAGCGGCCTTGCAGTTCAGGAATCATGTCGGAGGGTTTGGTTAAATGGAAGGCACCCGATGCAATAAATAAAATGTGGTCGGTTTTTATCATGCCATATTTGGTGCTGACGGTATTGCCTTCTACTAACGGGAGTAAGTCACGCTGCACTCCTTCCCGTGAAACTTCACCGCTGCTGCCGCCCAGTTCCGAGCGCTTGCAGATTTTATCGATTTCATCCAGAAAGACGATGCCATGCTGTTCGACAGCTTCCACCGCAGTCAGCTTGATATCATCTTCATTAATCAGTTTGGCGGCTTCTTCTTCCTGTAATAATTTAAGTGCATCTTTGATTTTAAGTTTGCGGCTTTTGGTCTTATGGGTGTTCAGATTTTGAAACATGCCCTGCAATTGGCTGGTCATTTCTTCCATACCAGGAGGTGCCATGATTTCGACACCTAAAGATGGCGCTGAGACTTCAATTTCAACTTCTTTGTCGTCCAGATCGCCTTCGCGTAATTTTTTACGGAATTTCTGCCGGGTGGAGGATTCGGTCTCAGTTAGTGATGCATGGTCGGCGACAGGCAGTAAAATATCCAGAATTTTATCCTCGGCCGCATCGGCAGCACGATTCTGAACTTTTTCCATAGCTTTTTCACGGGTCATTTTAATCGCGGTATCCACCAGGTCGCGGATAATGGACTCAACATCACGGCCGACGTAACCGACTTCCGTAAATTTGGTGGCTTCGATTTTAATAAAGGGCGCATCCGCCAGTTTTGCCAATCGTCTGGCAATTTCGGTTTTACCCACCCCGGTAGGGCCAATCATCAGGATATTTTTAGGAGTGATTTCATCACGCAAGGCGGCATCAACTTTACTGCGGCGCCAGCGGTTTCTGAGCGCAATGGCAACGGCGCGTTTTGCGCCGGCCTGTCCGATAATGTGTTTATCCAGTTCGCTTACAATTTCTTTAGGTGTCATTTGACTCATATTACTCTTGTGGCTCCGCGTCTAATTCTTCAATACGTAGATTGTGATTGGTATAGATACAAATATCGGCAGCAATATTTAATGATTTTTCAACAATTTCACGGGCGCTCAAGTCGGTGTTTTCCAATAGCGCCCGGGCTGCTGACTGGGCAAATGCACCGCCGGAACCAATCGCCATTAAATCGAATTCGGGTTCAATGACATCGCCGGTCCCTGAAATGATGAGCGAGGTCTTGGCGTCCGCAATGGTTAACAGCGCTTCAAGTTTACGTAAAGCCCGGTCTGTACGCCAGTCTTTGGCCATTTCGACGGCTGCCCGGGTCAGGTTACCGCGGTGTTTTTCCAGTTTGCCTTCAAAATGCTCGAACAGGGTAAACGCGTCAGCAGTCGCACCGGCAAAACCGGCAATGACTTTGTCATGATAAAGTCGCCGCACTTTGCGGGCGTTGCCTTTCATGACGGTATTTCCTAATGTGACCTGCCCATCACCGCCGATCACAACTTTGTTGCCGCGGCGAACAGATAAAATGGTTGTACCTCTTAAATTCACTGTTTTTTCACTCATATAGTTTAACCGGTCGATTTTACATGGTTTTCGCGTATTTGGGTAAGATTGTTGTCTGTTTAGTTTACGGGGTCATGCTTAAAATGATTTCCTGGGGCTTGTGATTAATTATTTTATAACCCCGCATTTCCAGAACCCCTTTGGTATTCAGAGAAATAATCAGATATAAAGCTTCCGGGTAATTGGCAAGTTCCAGGTCTGTGGCGGAAGGTACGGCAGGTGCGCTGGGGTGGGAATGATAAATGGCAAACAATTGTTCGTCATTTTCCCGCATTTTTTTGATCGCAGCTATTTGCTGTTCCGGGTTCATCTGAAATTGTTTTTCGGGGTGTTGGGCAATATTGTCAACAGGGTAGCAAGTTGTAGGGATATTGTTTTTTGCCCCCAGCAGACCGCAAATCTCTTTTTCTGGCGAGATTTGTGCAAGATGCAATAATTGTTGGGTGATTTTTCGTGGAATCTGAATGGCTGTATTATTCATTTCTAAGGGTTCCATTGTCCGATGGTTGCTCTGGGGTGGCCGGAAAGGTCGGTGTAGGTTTTAACGGCTGAATACTGACTGGCAGTTAATATTTCTTTGACCTCTGACTGTTGATTATAACCATGTTCCAGCAGCAGTTGGCCACCTTCTTTCAGATGATGCCGGGCCTGTCGTGCTATTTTTTTTAAATCGTTCAGGCCGTTATCTTCAGATACTAATGCATTGACGGGTTCATGCTCCAGGTCGCTATGATAAAGGTGTGGGTCATTGGCGGCAATATAAGGGGGGTTGCTGATAATCAACTCAAAATCTGTATCGGCTATATTTTCAAGCCAGTCAGACTGAATAAAATGGACGCGGGCATTGTGTTTGCGGGCATTATCTTGGGCAATCTTTAGAGCCTGATGGCTGATGTCGGTTGCTGTAACCGTTGCCTGGGGTATTTCTAATGCCAGTGTGACCGCAATGATGCCCGAACCGGTACCCAAATCCAGTATTTTGGGATTATTTTTATCCTTTAGTATTTCCAGGCTGATTTCAATCAGCAGTTCGGTATCCGGGCGGGGAATAAGTACGTCAGGGGTGACGGAAAAGTCTCTGGACCAGAATTCACGTTGCCCGGTTAAATAAGCGACAGGGGTTTGTTGTTGTCTGAGTGCCAGTAATTGTTCGAATTGCCTGAGGTGTTCTTGATTTAAAGTATGTTCAGGCCAGGTTTTCAGATAACTTCGAGGTTTGTTCAGGCAAAAGCTCAGTAATACTTCGGCATCCAGCATGGCGCTGTCCGAGTGTTTTTCTAATTGCTTGAAGGCTTTGTCAAGCGCCTCGTCAATCCGGGGATTATTCATTGCTTAACTGGGTCAGCAGTTCGGCCTGATGTTCATTAATCAAAGGCTGAATGATGTGTTCCAGACCGCCTTGCATGACTTCATCGAGTTTATATAAAGTCAGGTTGATACGATGATCCGTTACACGACCTTGAGGGAAGTTATAAGTTCGGATACGTTCAGAACGGTCGCCGCTGCCGACTTGTAATTTACGGGTTTCCGCCTGTTCTGCGTGTTGTTTTTCCTGCTCGGCCGCTAGAATTCTTGATTGCAGCAGGCTCATGGCGCGGGCTCTGTTTTTATGCTGGGAGCGTTCGTCCTGGCATTCAACCACTACACCCGTTGGCAGGTGGGTGATACGAATCGCTGAATCAGTGGTGTTGACGTGCTGACCACCGGCGCCGGATGCCCTGAAAGTGTCTACTTTAAGGTCAGCAGGGTTAATTTCAATCTTATCAACGCTGTCAACTTCCGGCATGATGGCGACCGTGCAGGCGGATGTGTGAATTCTTCCCTGTGATTCTGTTTCAGGGACACGCTGTACCCGATGGGCGCCGGATTCAAATTTTAATTGAGAGTAGACATTTTGTCCGCTGATGCGCAATATGACTTCTTTGTAACCGCCGTGCTCACCTTTGTTTTCATTGATAATCTCGGTTTTCCAGCCCTGTTTCTCAGCATATCGCTGATACATTTTTGCCAGATCACCTGAGAAAATAGCGGCTTCATCACCGCCCGTACCGGCGCGGATTTCCAGGAAAATATTGCGGTTATCATTCGGGTCTTTAGGCAGAAGAAGAATCTGTAGCTGTTGTTCCAGTTGTTCTTTAAGTTGCTCGGCAGCTTGCGCTTCTTCTTTGGCCATGGCGCGTAATTCAGGGTCGGAGTCCTGAGCCATTTCATGGGCAGACTGGAGGTTGTCTTCGTTTTCCTGATATTGCTTATAACAGGCAACCAGTGGCTCCAGTTGAGCGTATTCCTGACTCAGGGAGCGAAATTTATTTTGATCTGACTGGGTTTCCGGCTGCGATAATAAGGCGGCAATTTCATCAAATCGATTGCTTAAATTGTCCAGCTTGAGTTGGATTGAAGATTTCATGTTATTTTATAATTTGAATAATTCTCTTGCTGCAGCAATCAGATCATGGCGTTCATTAGCGCCGGCTTCTCTCAATTGTGTGCTGGGAGTATGGATTAGTTTATTGGTCAGCGTATGCGATAATCGTTGCAAGACCTGTTCGGCTGGCATACCATTTTGTAGCTGGGCCTGTGCTTTCAGTAGCGCCTCATCCCGGATGGCTTCCGCCTGTTGGCGAAAATCACGAATGGTGCTTTGGGCGCCTTGTGACCGAATCCAGGCAAGAAAATGTTCAACTTCGGTATCAATGATTTCTTCGGCTTGCTCGGCCGCCCGGCGGCGCGATTCCATATTATCATTGATGGTGTTTTTCAGATCATCGACGGTATACAGATAAACGTCCCGTAACTGTTCAGCCTCTGCTTCAATATCGCGGGGTACGGCCAGGTCAACCATGAAAATAGGCTTGTGTTTGCGTTTTTTGATGGCGCTTTCCAGCATACCCTTGCCTAGAATAGGCAGCTGACTGGCCGTGGAGGAGACGACAATATCCGCCTCGGGCAAGTGGGAAGGGAGTTCTGAAAGGGCTATTGCATAGCCGTTAAACTGACTGGCCAGTGAATGGGCCTTATCATAAGTGCGATTGGCAATAATAATCCGTCCAATTCCATTCTGGTATAAATGTCTGGCTGTGAGCTCGATAGTCTCGCCCGCTCCAATAAGCAGAGCGGTCTGTTCGTTTAAGTTATCAAAAATTTGTTTGGCAAGTTGAACGGCGGCAAATGCAACCGATACCGGGCTTGAGCCGATGGCGGTGTCGGTACGTACCTTTTTGGCGGCTGAAAAGGTATGGTGAAAAAGCCGGTTAAGTTTTTTGCCCAGAGTGCCCGCTTCATTGGCTGCCTGATAGGCATCTTTCATCTGTCCCAGGATTTGTGGTTCTCCCAGAACCATTGAATCCAGTCCGCAGGCAACCCGAAACATGTGGCGGATGGAATGATGGTCTTTATAACTGTACAGAAATGGGGTGAAATCGTTCGGGTCGATATCTTTTTCTGTGGCAATCCATTCGATTAAACGGCTGGGAGTGTCTTCGGCGCTGTGATAGTAAAATTCAGTCCGGTTGCAGGTTGATAAGATAGCGGCTTCATGAATATCGGCTGTCTGTTTCAGACTTTTTAATGAGCATGGTAATATCTCAGCAGGGAAAGCCAGTCGCTCACGTATTGCGACAGGTGCCGTATTATAATTAATCCCTGTGGCGATAAATGTCATTGAATACCGGAAATGGTTAATGGAAAAATCCTTATATTCTAAGGAAAATCTTGGTTTTATCCAAGTTGAATCAGCTATCGGTCTGAACTAATGAGGTTTTCTGCTACTCTATGGGTGTTATTTTGACAAAGTCAGGTAGATTGAATCAATGAAAAAATGGATAGAAGTAGCAATGCTCTTTGCCATTGCGGGGTGTTCCAGTATTCCTGAAAAACCGGTTACCAAGCAGGCTGTATCTGTGAAGGAGCCTGTTCGGGAAGAAGTGAAATCGAAGCTGGCAAAATCAACCGCGATTGATGCGAACACCTTGTATTTGCTGTTGGCGGCAGAGTTGGCGGGTCAGCGGCGGCAGTATAGGATAGCGCTGGATGCTTATCTACAAGCAGCGGAACGGGTAAAAGACCCGCGTGTGGCTGAACGGGCTGCAAAAATAGCGCTTTTCTTAAAAGACAGAAAAAAAACGGAGCAGGCGGTATCGCTTTGGTTGCAGGAAGATCCTGGTAATTTAACGGCGCGCAAAATTGCTTTATTGTCGGCGTTGAGAAATACCGATAAGGAGGATGCGGTCAGACAATTAGACGCTTATCTACAGGCTGACCCGGCAGGTTTTGAGTCAGTTTTGCTGGAAATAGCCCGGGTTATGGAAAGAGACCGGAAAGTCGATTTTTTATATGGAGTTTTAGACGAGCTGGCGCAAAAGCATCCGCAGCAAGCGTCTATATATTTTGTCCAGTCTTTGTTGGCATCAAAACAGAAAAGGCTGGATGCAGCGTTGGAAAAAGTTAATCAGGCTATTAATATTCAGCCCGATTGGAAAAAAGCCTTACTTTTACGTGCCCGTATTGTCGCTCAGAAGGGTGATTTGAAAAAGACAGAAGAATATCTACTGCAAATTGCAGACAAATATCCGGACGACCTGAAAGTTAAAAAAATGCTGGCCCAGGTTTATATGGAAGAAAAGCGTTATGATGATGCCATTGATGTCTATGAAGAAATTTTGCAGGATAATCCTGGAGATAGTGAAAGTCAGTTTGCCTTGGGTTTGATTTATCTGCAAAAAAAGGAGTTGGATAAAGCCGAGGAAGCTTTTAAAAAGGTGCAGCATGATTCAGTCTGGAGGTTTCAGAGCAGTTATTATCTGGGGCGTATTGCTCGAGAAAAAGGTGATTATGATCAGGCTTTAGTCTGGTTTGACAGTATTACCAGTGGGCCTTATGAGTTTGATGCGAGGCTTGCGGCTATATCCCTGTTACTGGAGCAAAAAAAATATCAAATGGCCGAGCAGCGGGTGAATGATCTGGAGCAGGCATTTCCTGGACAGGAGATTAGAATTTCATTGCTGAAAGCTGAAATATATAGTGAAAAAGGCGCGCCCCAGCAGGCATTTGATGTGCTGACAGAAGCGCTAAAACAGTTCCCGGATAATAAAGACCTTCTTTATACGCGGGCATTAGTGGCTGAACAGCTGGATAGAATTGATATTCTGGAGCGCGATTTAAATAAGATTTTAGAGAAAAATCCAAATGATGCGGCGGCTTTGAATGCTTTAGGATATACCCTGGTTGATAAGACTGAGCGCTATGATGAGGCGGAAAAGTATTTAAAGAAGGCGCTTGAGCTGGAGCCGGATGCTGCAGTTATTATTGATAGTTATGGCTGGCTAAAGTATAAACAAGGTGATTTGCAGGCGGCGCTTGAGTATTTGAAAAAAGCTTATGAAAAACAGCAGGAAAACGAAATAGCGGCGCATTTAGCTGAGGTCTTATGGGTTTCCGGGCAAAAGGATGAGGCTGTGCGGATTTTTGAAAAAGCGTTCGAAAAAGCCCCAGATGATAAATATTTGCTGAAATTTAAAAAACGCTTCTTGTCTGGAAATTAATAAGTCCGGATGAAAAGTTTCTTGGTGATGCTGCTAATGTTGGTTGCGACAGGATGCGCGCCGCATTTACTGAAACCGGTTAAGCAGTATGATTTGTCGTCCAGGCGGGCATTGTATCAGCTTAACGTTTGGCAACTGCAGGGGCGGGTGGCAGTGGTGGCTGAAAAAGATTCCTTCTCGGCGGCTGTCAATTGGCAGCATGATTATGCAAATGATTTGATTGAGTTGGCGGGCCCCTTTGGTCAGGGGCGGGTTGTGATTAAGATTTCAGATAACCGTGTGCTTGTACGACGAGGCAATCAATCGCAGGTGTATCAGGGGAATATCGATCGTATTATTGCTCGCCAATTAGCAGTCGATTTGCCAGTAAGTGGTCTTCGATATTGGGTATTAGGGCTGGTGGCGCCGCAGAGTGAGTACCGGCTTATGGAAAATGGATTTGAACAACATGGCTGGCAGATACATTATCAACAAATGGAGCGGGTAGGTGATGAGTGGATGCCGCGGAAATTTCAGATAAAAAGCAAACTTGCTAAAATAAAATTTGTGATAGATCAATGGAAATTGATGTGAATACGTTAGGTGAACAAATGCCGGGATGGGGAGAAAGGTGGCCCGCGCCTGCTAAATTAAATTTAATGCTCAGAATTACCGGGCGCCGGAGTGATGGATATCATTTGCTGCAGACGGTGTTTCAGATGCTTGAGCTATCGGACTGGCTGGTGTTTTCTGAGCGGGCGGATGGTGACGTTCGTTTGCAGGAGCCGATACCCGGGGTGCCGGAAGAAATGGATTTGACAGTAAGGGCGGCTAGATTACTCAAGCAGGAGGCAGAATGTTTGCAAGGGGTGAATATAGGTATTGAGAAGAATCTGCCGATGGGTGGCGGCTTGGGTGGTGGAAGTTCGGATGCGGCAACCACGTTAGTTGTGTTAAATCGTTTGTGGTCGTTGGGGTTTACAACAGAAAAGCTAATGGCTTTAGGCTTGAAATTGGGGGCGGATGTGCCGGTGTTTGTCTACGGTTATGCGGCCTGGGCTGAAGGAGTTGGTGAAAAACTGGTCAAAATTGATGTGCCAGAAAAATGGGTGGTTATTATCAAGCCGGAAGTGCATGTGGATACCGGGGAAATTTTTTCAGATAAAGATTTGACAAGAGACAGTAAATCTATCAAAATAGCCGACTTTCTTGCGGGGGATGATCGAAATGATTGTCTTGATGTGGTTTGCAGGAAATATCCGTCAGTGAAAAAAGCGATGGATGCTTTGTCTGAGTATGGAAGGGCAAGGCTAACAGGGACAGGGGCTTGTGTGTTTGCTCAGTTTGAAACTGAGTCGGATGCAAAAAAAGCCTATGATGGTTTAAAGAATCGGTGGCAGGTTTATTTAACGAAAGCGGTAAATGAGTCGTCATTGATGAAAAGATTAAGCTATTTTAGCTGACTGAATAAATTCAATATTGGGCTGTCGCCAAGCGGTAAGGCACTGGGTTTTGATCCCAGCATACCCAGGTTCGAATCCTGGCAGCCCAGCCATATATCTCCATGACTAAATCTCTTTAGGGGTGTTTTGATGAGTGATGCCACGATGATGGTATTCTCAGGCAATGCTAATAAAGCGCTGTCTGAAGGCATTGTCAGAAAGCTGAATATGCGGCTTGGAATGGCAAGTGTAGGGAGATTTAGTGATGGTGAAATTGTAGTTGAGATTGAGGAGAATGTGAGGGGTAAGGATGTTTTTGTCATTCAGCCCACTTGTTCTCCAACCAATGAAAATCTCATGGAATTGCTGGTAATGATTGATGCCTTAAAAAGGGCGTCAGCATTACGGATAACAGCAGTTATTCCCTATTATGGATATGCCAGGCAGGATAGGCGTTCACGTTCGGCGCGAGTACCGATAACTGCGAGGCTGGTTGCTGATATGATAGATCTGGCCGGCGCTGATCGTGTGTTAACCGTTGATTTGCATGCGGATCAGATACAGGGTTTTTTCTCTATACCGGTTGATAATGTCTATGCGTCGCCTATTTTGCTGGGTGATGTCTGGCGCCAGAAATATGATGATTTAATGGTAGTGTCGCCTGATGTGGGCGGGGTTGTCAGGGCCAGGGCGCTGGCAAAAAGGCTGGATGATGCTGATCTGGCAATCATTGATAAGCGTCGACCTAAGGCTAATGTATCAGAAATTATGCATATTATCGGTGATGTCGAGGGTCGCACCTGTGTCATGATTGATGATTTGGTGGATACTGCCGGCACTTTGTGTCATGCGGCAAAGGCTCTGAAAAACCAGGGTGCTCTTAAGGTGGTGGCGTATTGTACGCATGCTGTGCTTTCTGGGTCTGCTGCTGAAAATGTTAAAAATTCGGTTTTGGATGAGTTGGTGGTTACTGATACGATTCCTTTGTCGGAAGAATTGAAAAAAATTGATAAAATCAGGCAGCTAAGTGTGGCGGAAATGTTGGCAGAAACAATCCGGCGCATTGCGGCGAGCGAATCGGTGAGCTCGTTGTATGTTGATTAATGTATAAGTAATGCTGGTATAGCGAATCTTGGAGAAGAAGATGTCTAACGTGTTTGAGTTTGTTGCGGAGAGTCGTGACACAACAGGTAAAAGTGCGGCAAAAGCTGCTCGTCGGCAGGGAAAAGTGCCTGCAGTTATCTATGGAGGGGAAGGTGAGCCGGTCAGCCTGATGCTCAAGCATGGCGATTTATTGAAGCATCTGGATAGAGAGGCAGTTTATTCCAGTGTTTTGAATATCGAAATTGATGGCAAAACTGAGAAAGTTCTTTTGAAGGATTTGCAGCGACATCCGGCTAAGCCGATTGTGCTGCATGTTGATTTTCTCAGAGTGGATAATACGCATAAAATAAAAATCCATATTCCTTTGCACTTTATTAATGAAGAAAATTGTAAGGGTGTTAAGTTGGGTGGCGTAGTCACTCATGCAATGGTAGATGTGGAAGTGAGCTGTCTGGCGCTTAAGTTACCAGAATATATTGAGGTTGATTTGGAAAACCTGGATATTGGTGAATCAATACATTTATCTGATCTGAAATTGCCAGAAGGTGTTGAGATTCCTGAGCTGGCTCAAGGGTCAGATCATGATGCTGTTGTTGCTCAGGTGCTTAAAACTCGTGTGGCTCAAGATGATGATGGTGCTGAGGAAGCGTCTGAAGAGGCAGAAACAGAATAATTTGTATGATAAAGCTGATTGTTGGTCTGGGTAATCCAGGGCAGCAGTATCAAAGAACCCGGCACAATGCCGGGTTTTTGCTGTTGGATCGTGTGGCGAGCTTTTGTGGGGCGCACTGGCAGACTGGACGAGATTTTCAGTCGTTGTTGTCGGAATTTTTTTTGCAGGGCCAAAAGATTGTTCTGCAAAAGCCGCAGTTGTACATGAATAAAAGTGGTTTGCCTGTTGCTTCTCTTGCCAAGTATTACAAGATACAGCCGGAAGAGATTCTTGTGGTGCATGATGAGCTTGATTTCGACGAGGGAATAGTTCGGTTGAAAAAAGGTGGTGGTCATGCGGGACATAATGGCTTAAGGGATATTATTTTACATCTCGGTAGCCGGAATTTTTACCGGCTCAGAGTGGGTATTGGTCGGCCTGTTACGCAGCAAAAAGTTGCAGATTATGTTCTCTCTGCTCCTTCTCGGGAGAGTGGGGATAGAATAGCGGCATCATTTGATAGAGTCTTGTCCTGCATGGATGAAGGTGGGCTGGGTAAAATGGATCAGATGATGAAGCAATTAAATTCAAAAGATTGATGAAAAACTATTGCCATTTGTTTTGGGTGGCTGTAAAATAGCAAAAATTGCTTGGCAAGATACATTTCTTGTTGGCATTTATCTTTTTATTGTGAGATTAAGATAAAAAGATTCCGGTTAAGGAGGGGTTCCCGAGTGGCCAAAGGGATCAGACTGTAAATCTGACGGTTCTACCTTCGGAGGTTCGAATCCTCCCCCCTCCACCATCTCATTTTTGGAAATTGCGGGTGTAGTTCAATGGTAGAACTCCAGCCTTCCAAGCTGATTACGTGGGTTCGATTCCCATCACCCGCTCCATCTAACCAGGTTTTAGGCTCATATAGCTCAGTCGGTAGAGCACTTCCTTGGTAAGGAAGAGGTCACCGGTTCAA
>CAYLNS010000019.1:6075-22655 GCA_964385115.1 uncultured Methylomarinum sp. | reverse complement strand
TATTCTATATTCTGAATCTGCTCGCGCATCTGTTCAATTAACACTTTCAGGTCTATCGCAATCCGGGTCATTTCCTTGTCTGATGATTTTGACCCCAGGGTGTTTGCTTCGCGGTTCATTTCCTGCATGAGAAAATCCAGCCGTCTGCCTATGGGTTCATTTTGTTTTAAAACCCGCAAAACTTCATTGGTATGGGCTTTCAGCCGGTCCAGTTCTTCATCCACATCCAGCTTTTGGGTCAGCATGACCAGTTCCTGCTCAAAACGGTCAAAATCGGGGTCTTTTACCATTTCAACGATGCGGTCTGCCAGTTTTTTACGTATTCTGGACAAGACCTCCGGCATCCGTTTTTCAGCCTCGCTAATCAATTCAAATATTTTCTGACAACGGATTTCCAGCATCTGGCCGAGTTGTTCGCCTTCACGTTCGCGGCTGACCAGCAACTGGCTCAGCGCCTGTTCAAGCAGTTCCTGTCCGGCTTGCTGCAAAGCTGATTTGTCAATTTCAGGTTCCTGCTGTATCCCCGGAAATGCCAAAACATCCAGCGCTGAAAATGGCTGAGGGTTATCCATCAGCTTTTGGATGCTGTCTGTAGCCGCCAAAAGCCCTTTAACGGCCTCCAGGTTCGGCTGGTATGATTGTGCCTGTTCCTTCTTTTTGTAATTGATTGCACATTCTATTTTGCCGCGTTTTAAAAACTGAGCCAGTATTTTACGGATATCGCCTTCCATAAAACGAAAGCGTTCCGGCACTTTAAGTGTGATATCGCAGTAGCGGTGGTTAACCGAACGCAGTTCGCAATTAATCGCTAAATCTTCCGTTTCCACTTCACTGCTTGCAAAAGCAGTCATACTTCTGATCATTTTTCACCTATAATCCTAAGGGTAATAAACCTTTCAAAATAAGCTTATGCCCGAAACCTACGACCCGGAAACCTATCCTAAAGAATGGAATTATCTTGAAGCCGGCACCATTATAGACCAGTATATGATTGAGCGGGAACTGGCGCATGGCGGATTCAGTTCTGTCTATCTGGCCCGGCAGCTGGAAGACCAGGTTCAGGTGGCAATCAAGGAATATCTGCCCAGAAAACTGGCGCACAGAACCTGGAATAACGTGGTTGTGCCACATAATGACGAGGCACGGCAATTATTTATGCGTGGCCGGGCTTTGTTTTTTGAAGAGGCCAAGGTGCTGGCCAATTTAAAACATCATAATATTGTTGAAGTGATTAATTTTTTTCAGGCCAATGAAACGGTCTATATGGTCATGACTTATGATTATGGTCTGACGCTGGACAAGATTCTGAAAAAGAAATTATTGAAGATAGATGAAGCTTTTCTGCTGAATGTCTTCACCCGGCTACTCGATGGCATCGCCGCCATCCATGATAACAATCTGCTACACCTGGATATAAAGCCGGCCAATATTTTGATTCGCAGTCAACAGGATCCTTTGTTGCTGGATTTTGGTGCCATAGAACAATATCCCGTCCCGAAAAAACTCAATCGTACCAAGGTATTGACCAAAGGCTTCTCACCCATCGAACAATACTCCAGCAAAACCCAGCTGGGGCCATGGTCGGATATTTATGCCATTGGCGCCACCATGCGAACCTGTCTGGAACCCAAAAATCCCATTCCAACGCCGGACAGAGAAAAAAAAGACACCCTGGTTCCGGCTGTCAAAGCCTTTAAAAACAAGTTTCCCGCCTATCTGCTGGAGGCCATAGACTGGGCCATGGCTATTTATCCCGGCGACCGGCCACCGAATATCAAAGAATTACAACAAGCATTGACCCCGCCCTTATAACTGCTTTTAGCAAGTTACCCAGCGCGGCGGTTAATCCCGCCATAAAAATCCGGTATACTGGGCGGTTTTATTTTTCATGGATTAAACGATGAGACCAAGCGGACGCGCAGCCAATCAATTAAGAGAAATTACATTTACCAAAGACTTTACCAAACATGCCGAAGGCTCTGTTCTGGTGGAATTTGGCGAAACCAAGGTTATTTGTACCGCCAGCATCGATAATTCTGTTCCCCGCTTCCTGAAAGGTAAAGGACAAGGCTGGGTTACTGCCGAATACGGCATGCTGCCCCGCTCCACGCATAGCCGCATGGGACGTGAAGCCAGCCGCGGCAAACAGGGCGGCCGAACCCAGGAAATTCAACGGCTGATTGGTCGCTCCCTGCGTGCTGCGGTTGATTTGAATGCCTTGGGCGAAAACACCATCACCCTTGATTGTGATGTTATTCAGGCAGACGGCGGCACCCGCACTGCGTCCATCACTGGCGGCTTTGTCGCCCTGTCTATTGCTGTACAGCATTTACTGGATAACCGGAAAATCAAGAAAAACCCTTTACATGGACAGATTGCCTCGGTTTCGGTCGGTATTTACGAAGGCATCCCGGTGCTTGACCTGGATTATCTTGAAGACAGCCAGGCGGAAACCGATATGAATGTGGTCATGAATGATGCCGGCGCTTTTATTGAAATACAGGGCACGGCTGAAGGCCATGCCTTCCGCAGGGATGAGCTTGACAGCATGCTGGAACTGGCCGAACAGGGCATAGGTAATCTGCTGGAAAAACAGCGGGAAGTGTTGGGCAAGTAGTAAAATATTTTTCAGACAGAGTTCCCTCGTTCCTGTGTGGGAACGAATAGCTATACTGGAACATCGGGTATGGATTCCCACGGAGACCGTGGGAACCAGAAAGAGCTGTTAATACTGGAGGAATCACCATGAAAACCAAAATATCTTATTCACAGTTCGCTGTTTCTGCTATGCATCGGGCCTCTAAAATGGCTAAAAAAAAGGCCCTGGAAAACAAATTAAAAATCCCCGTATGGAAAAATGGCAAAGTTATCTATATGGATGCAGATACATATCAGACTCAACAATCTTCAACAGCCCAATAACGCTCTCTTTCCAGATTAAAAGCAAGCTTTTCTGAGTCTGTTTTACAGGTCGAGTTAGCAGTCGCATAACTCGACAAAATTAAGAACATATTGGCTTTCATTCCTTAACCAAGCTACATTTTCAGGAACGTCAGATATGGATTCCCACTGCGACCGTGGAAACCAGAAAAATTACGACGAAAAAAATAATATGACAGACAGCTATTCCAAAATTGTTCTGGCCAGCGGTAATGCCGGCAAAATCCGGGAGTTTCAGGCCATTTTGAAAGATGTTCCTGTCCTGCCCCAATCTGATTTTAATGTACCGGAGGCTGACGAGACCGGCTCAACCTTTATCGAAAATGCCATCATCAAGGCCCGGAATGCAGCACAGCATACCGGTCTGCCGGCTATTGCGGATGATTCCGGTCTAGCTGTGGATGCCTTAAACGGCGCACCCGGGGTCATTTCGGCCCGTTATGCCGGTACTGACGCCAGCGATGAAGACAATGTACAAAAGCTACTGACCGAAATGGCAGAAGTTGATACCCCGCTGCGTACCGCCCGGTTTATTTGTGTTATCGCCTTTATGCGCCATGCCGATGATCCGACCCCTGTTATTGCTCAGGGAAGCTGGGAAGGATTTATTTTGCAGCAGCCTCAAGGTGAAAATGGTTTTGGTTATGACCCGGTTTTTTGGGTGCCCACGCACCAATGCGCTTCTGCCGAACTAGCCGCTGACGTTAAAAACCGCATCAGCCATCGTGGACAGGCTTTAAGACAGTTTATCGACTTACTCAGTCAGTAATGCTCATCCCTGATTCGGTCATCAGTCAATATCTGGAAACCCCGGCGGTCCGGATATCCACGCTTGGAAACGGCCTGATTAATGACACTTACCGGATAAGCGATGGGCATTATGAGCGGGTGCTGCAAAAAATTAATTCGCAGGTTTTCAATGCCCCTGAAAAAATCATGGACAACCTGCAGACACTTGAGCAGCATCTTGAGCAAACAGCCTCGGGTGAAATTTGCCTGCATCTACCCAGACTGATTAAAACCCGTTCAGGACAATCCTGCTTCCGGGATGACCAGGGTAACATCTGGCGGGCGCTGGAATATATTGCAAACAGCGAAAGCCGGGAATCCATTAATCATCCTCAAGAAGCCGCCAACCTCGGCTCGACACTGGCTTGTTTTCACCGGTTATTTGCCACGCTGCCCACGAACAGTCTGCACGACACCCTGCCCGGATTTCATATAACACCGCATTATCTCAAGCAATATCATCAGGCGCTCAGCCAATTTCAACAACAAAAAACATCCGATGCGTTTCGCTTTTGCGTGGAGTTTATCGCCGCCCATCAGCAGCAGGCTCATATTCTGGAAAACGCCAAAAAACAGGGGCTGTTAACGGAGCGGGTCACCCACGGCGACCCCAAGCTGAATAACTTTTTATTCAGAAAAAACAGCCTGGATATTATCAGTCTGATAGACCTGGATACCGTCAAACCCGGACTAATTCATTATGATATTGCCGATTGCCTGCGCTCTTGCTGTCATCAAGCCGACGACGACCAGTTTGACACGCAAATGGCCGAAATCATTTTGCAGAATTATCTTGCCGCTGCTGGCCCCTTTTTTTCAACGGCCGATTATGATTATTTATATCCCGCCATTGAATTATTACCCTTTGAACTGGGCCTGCGTTTTTTTACAGATTATTTAAGCGGCAACCATTACTTCAAAATCACTTATGTAGAGCAGAATATTGACCGCGCTATCAGTCAATTTAAACTCTGCGAAAGTATTTCCCGGCAGCGTCAAGCCATTGAAGACATCATCGCCCCGTACCGATAATATTCAACAGCATCACAGAACTTGAATGAGCTGACTGGATTTCTCAGCGGATTCATCTAAACTGGACAGATAAATATCTGTTTCAAGCTTTCAGGATTTTACTATGGCTTTTCGTGCATTAACGGCAACCCTCCTCAGCTTATGTTTTTTAACCGCTGTCTGGGCCGACACTCTCAAAATAAACCCGAATCATCCAGACAAATATATCGTCAAAAAAGGCGATACCTTATGGGATATATCCGGCAGATTTCTGCAAAATCCCTGGCAATGGCCCAAACTCTGGCACAGCAATCCGCAAATAAAAAACCCGGATCTTATCTACCCCGGTGATACCTTGTATTTTTCCTATGTTAACGGTCAGCCCAGATTAAGCCTGACTCCTGGCAATGGAAAATATAATAATGGTCTGCATCCCGGCATCCGCGAATCCTCCATTGCCGATTCAATTAAAATGATTCCGTCTGATGCCATCCGTCAGTTTCTGACATCACCCAAGGTCGTGACCGACAACGAACTTGAACAGGCCCCTTATGTGATTGATTTTGCCGGTGAACATTTAATCGCCGGCGCCGGCGACAGGATTTATGTTCGCGCCATCACCAACCCCAAAAGCCTGAGTTATACCATCTACCGTAAAGGCCAGCCGTTTATCAGTCCGGCCAGCCAGGAAATACTGGGCTATGAAGCCATTTATATTGCTGATACCACGTTACAGGTTGCCGGCGACCCGGCCACCCTGGTGATTAATAAATCCGACAAGGAAATCCGCAAAGGCGATCGTTTGATGATTAGCGCGGCGGGTGAGCTGGCATTGGATTATCTGCCACATCCACCTGCTACCGAAATCACCGGTTCCATTATCAGCGTTCTGGATGGCGTCTCCCAAATTGGAAGGCATAATATCGTGGTGATTGATAAAGGCACCCGGGACGGTATCGAAACCGGACATATCTTTGATATTTATCGCAAGGGACATATCGTCACCGACCAATATGTTGAAGAAGATGCTACCGCCCTGGTTAAACTGCCCGATGAAATCGCCGGAACATTAATGGTCTTCCGGCCTTTTGACAGAGTCAGCTATGCACTGGTCATGGAGGCCACTTCAGCTATCCATATCCATGATAGAATCAGTACACCTTAAACCGACTCCTTTCAGGATAATCTGACACCTATTGAAAAACACATCACTGAAATACTGGCTGGCCATGCTGAGAACTCCCGGCATGGGCAGCAAGACCATTCAGAAGGTTCTGCAACAGATAACACCCGAGCAGGTGTTTTCAGCGCCTCATCAACAACTGACCCGGCTGGGACTGAAAGACAAGCTTATCACCGCCATCAAAAACCCGGACTGGTCGCAGATTGAGCAGGATCTGAAATGGCTGGAACAGGACAACCATCACGCACTCACACTGACGGATGACCGCTACCCGCCGCAATTAAAAGAAATTGATAATCCGCCGCCGGTGTTATTTGTGCGCGGCAATATCGAGCTGCTGAAACAACCGCAAATCGCCATCGTCGGCAGCCGCAATCCCTCCCGTCCGGGTCTGCAGACAGCCACAGAATTTGCCCGCACCCTGGCCCGCTTCGGCTTTACCATTACCAGCGGCCTGGCCCTGGGCATTGATGCGGCCAGTCATCAAGGTGCGCTGGATGTCGATGGCTATACCATTGCTGTCGCCGGAACCGGACTCGACAGAGTGTATCCGGCCCGACATAAATCGCTGGCTACAGATATTCTGAAAAAAGGGGCTATTATTTCTGAATTTCCACCCGGTACAACGGCTAAAGCCAGCCATTTTCCTCGGCGTAACCGGATTATCAGCGGCTTGTGTCTGGGATTGCTGGTGGTGGAGGCGGCCAAACAAAGTGGCTCGCTGATTACCGCCCGCCTGGCGCTGGAGCAGAACCGGGAAGTCTTTGCCATTCCGGGCTCAATTCATAATCCACTGGCCCGTGGCTGCAACGCATTAATCCGTGAAGGCGCCAAACTGGTGGAAACAACCGATGATATTTTGGAAGAATTAGGTCAATACAATCAACCAGATACAAGCGAAACGCAAAAAAAACAACAAACCGGACTTGACCCAGAGCAAGAAAGTCTATTGAATCTTGTCATGTTCAGCCCCACAACAATAGATTACCTGCTTCAGGAAAGCGGTCTTGGCATTGAAGAATTATCATCCATTTTACTGATTCTTGAACTTCAAGGCTTTATTGCATCAGCAGCCGGTAGCAGCTATATTCGAATCAAATAACCAAGATACCCATATGAAAGAAGATATTTTTGACGTACTCATCTACCTGTTTGAAAACTACCTGGCAGACGAAATGGAAATGCTGGCCGATGCTGATGATGTCGTTCAGGAATTACGGGACGCAGGATTCCAGCAAAAAGAAATCAGCAAAGCCTTTGACTGGCTGGAGTCGCTGTCGGAAGACAGCCGTATTACCGCCACCGCTTCAGCGGCCTTCAGAATCTTTAACGATCAGGAAATGAAAGCACTGGATATTGAATGCCGGGACTTTTTATTGTTTCTTGAGCACAACCAGATTTTAACCCCGGACAGCCGCGAAATTGTCATCGACAAGGCCATGACATTAAAAGACGAAGACATCACCCTGGACAAACTGAAATGGCTGGTCTTGATGATTTTATTAAGCCAGAGCAGTGATGATTCGGCCTTTTCCCGCATGGAAGATATTGTTTATGACCAGATACCTTCCACTTTACATTAAGCTGCCGCCCTATGAGTAAAAATCTAGTTATTGTAGAGTCACCGGCCAAATGCAAGACCATTGAAAAATACCTGGGTAAGGACTATCGGGTATTGGCATCCTATGGCCATGTCCGGGATCTGGTCCCGAAAGAAGGTGCAGTTGATCCGGATAAAGACTTTGCCATGAAATATCAGGTTATCGACCGTAACCTGAGACATCTTCAGGAAATCGCCAAGGCTGTCAAAAAGGCCGACAATCTGTATCTGGCGACTGACCCGGACAGAGAAGGAGAGGCTATCTCCTGGCATGTTTATGAATACCTGAAAGAAAAGAAACTGCTTAAAGACAAACCGGTTCACCGGGTGGTCTTTCATGAAATCACCAAAAAAGCCGTTTCCGATGCCATCGAGCATCCAACAGAGTTATCCCAAACCCTGATTAATGCCCAACAGGCCCGCAGGGCACTGGATTATCTGGTGGGTTTTAAGCTTTCTCCATTATTATGGAAAAAAATTCGTCGCGGCCTGTCGGCAGGGCGCGTACAAAGCCCTGCTTTAAGGATGATTGTCGAGCGCGAACAGGAAATTGAAGCCTTTGAAAGCCGTGAATACTGGAGCCATACCGCCGAAGCCAGCGCCAACGGCAAACCCTTCAAAGCCAAACTGACGCATTTTAACGGGGAAAAGCTGGAGCAGTTCAGCATCACCGATGAAAAAAATGCTCACCAGGTCAGACAAACGCTGCTGGATGCGGCCGATGGCAAATTACTGGTCGCCAAGCTGGAGAAAAAACAACGTAAACGAAATCCGGCAGCGCCGTTTATTACCTCAACCCTGCAGCAGGAAGCTGCTCGTAAACTGGGCTTTACCACCCGTAAAACCATGATGGTTGCCCAGCAACTTTATGAAGGTATCGACCTCGGCGGTGAAACAGTCGGTCTGATTACCTATATGCGTACCGACTCAGTCAATCTGGCGGATGAAGCATTAGCCGATATCCGTGAATTGATTGCAGAAAAATACGGTGCAGAGAATGTGCCCAAACAACCCCGCTCCTTCAAAACCAAATCCAAAAATGCCCAGGAAGCGCACGAGGCCATCCGCCCTACTTCGGCCAAACGTCTGCCCGAGCAGGTTAAAAACCGGCTGACGCCTGACCAGTTCAAACTGTATAACTTAATCTGGAAACGCACCGTCGCCTGCCAGATGATTCATGCCACCTTGAACCTGGTCGCCGTTGATTTACATTGCGGCAGCGACAAAAATATCTTTCGCGCCACCGGCTCCACCATTGCCAAACCGGGATTTATGGCCGTCTACCTGGAAGGACAGGACGATGGCAAGGAAGGCGATGACAAGGAAAGCTTTCTGCCGCCCATGGAAGAGGGTCGCCCGGTCGATCTGAATGATATTCTGGCGATTCAGCATTTTACCGAACCACCGCCTCGTTACAGCGAGGCCAGTCTGGTCAAGGCGCTGGAAGAACACGGCATTGGCCGGCCTTCAACCTATGCCTCCATCATTTCCACGCTGCAAAACCGTGATTATGTCACCCTGGAAAGCAAACGTTTCCATCCAACCGATGTCGGCCGGATTGTGAATAAGTTTCTGACCGAACATTTCACCAAATATGTCGATTACGATTTTACCGCGAATCTGGAAGATGAGCTGGATGCCGTTGCCCGTGGTGAAAAAGAATGGATTCCTTTAATGGAAGCCTTCTGGAAACCCTTTATCACGCTGATTAAAGAGAAAGACGAAACGGTACAGCGTAAAGATGTCACCCAGGAAGCGATTGACGAAAAATGTCCTGAATGCGGCAGCCAGCTGTCTATCCGCCTGGGACGAAACGGGCGCTTTATCGGTTGTACCAATTATCCGGAATGCTCCTACACCCGTAATCTTAATGATGATGGCCAGCAATCCCAGGAACCGGAAGTGGTTGAAGGCCGAACCTGCCCGAAATGCGATTCGCCACTGGTGATTAAAACCGGTCGCTATGGCAAGTTTATCGGTTGCAGCAGCTACCCGAAATGCAAGCATATCGAGCCACTGGAAAAACCGCTGGATACCGGTGTGGAATGCCCCAAGTGCAATAAGGGCAATATTCTTAAACGCAAATCCCGTTATGGAAAAATCTTTTATTCCTGCTCGGAATACCCGAAATGTGATTATGCCCTGTGGAATGCGCCCATCAAGGAAAGCTGTCCGGAATGTAACTGGCCGATACTGACGTTAAAAACCACCAAGCGCCGAGGGCCGGAAAAAGTCTGCCCGCAAAAAGATTGCAAATATGCAACGCCCTATGAAGGTGACCCTGAAGATGTCAATGGCCCGACTGAAAACAAGGAACCGGCTTAATCCTTCGTTACCAGGAATAAATCTGTACTTCCGGCGACTGACTGGCTGCCCTGCAGCAGACAGTCGCCACGGTTTTTTCATTCAGAAGCAACGGCTGTAAAGACCAGTTTTCGACCGGTAAATAAGCTTCGGGAATATTCAACAACCGGCAACCGTCCTGTATATCAATCTCCACGCGCTTCAAGCCCAGCGCAATACCTCTTCCGACCGCTTTGACAAAGGCTTCCTTGGCCGTCCAGAACTGATAAAAACAGGCTGTTTTTTGCGCTTCAGATAAAGACTGCCAATAGCGCAGCTCTTTTGCCGTAAAACACTTGCCCGCCAGCCCCGCCAGACCAGGCCGGTCTCGTATCACTTCTATATCCACCCCCAACAATGCCTGCTCAGTAACAGCCAGAGCTATCTCATTGCGGGAATGTGACAGATTAAAAGACAATTGCGGAAAATCCACCAGATAGGGTTTGCCGTATTCGTTTCGTTGTATATTTAAATCCCCGGCGGGTTGTTGCAGATATTCAGCCAGTTTTTGTCGCAGCCGGCATCTGATTTCAATATAACGCAGCCTGGCTTCCGGTCGGTTAAAGCGCTCGGCTTGCTGACGCTCTGCCGAACTTAAACAATCTGCAACATTCTTTTTGCCCAATGTTCCATACCAGATGTCAATTTTGCCGGGCTGCAGTTTACGTATTAACGCACCCATGCCATCCCTTCTCCGCGCGGATCGCTGGCCGCAGTCAATTGTCCTGTCTGCCGGTTTAACTGCACTGCCTGCATATTGCCATAACGGTAACGGACTTCTTTCAAACGATGCCCCAGACGACTTAAAGCGGCTTGCTCTTCTTCTGTCAGTCCGCCTTTTTCATACTGAATCCTGTCCGGAATATATTGATGATGAAATCTTGATACATTCACCCAGGAATCCGCCCCCCGGCCGCTGGCAAAATCCAGCACCGCCAGCAACACCATGGAAATAATACGACTGCCCCCCGGTGTGCCCAATACCGCAATACGCTGCTCATCCTGCAAAAATGTCGGCGTCATGCTGGACAGCATACGCTTACCCGGCGCAATAGCATTGGCATGACCGCCCACCAATCC
Organism: uncultured Methylomarinum sp.; assembly: GCA_964385115.1. Lineage (GTDB taxonomy): Bacteria > Pseudomonadota > Gammaproteobacteria > Methylococcales > Methylomonadaceae > Methylomarinum. The sequence continues at coordinate 11,709 of CAYLNS010000019.1, read as the reverse complement.
ATAGCCATTTTTGCTGCCCGCTTTGCTGACAAAATCATCCATTTCATCATTCAGCAGCACACCGGTTCCCGGAACCATAAATGCCGCGCCAAAGGGGAAATTGATGCTTAACGTGGCGGCCACCCGGTTGCCGGCTTTATCAATAATAGAGAAATGAGTGGTGTTTCTGCCCTGCTTGTCCTCAACATCATTTCCCACCAGAAACTGACTGGGTAAAGCCCTGTCCAGGCGGAGACTCTGTCTGAGTCCTGCCGCATAGTCAGGGCTTAACAAGCGCTGTACCGGCACCTCGACAAAATCACTGTCGCCCATAAATAAGGCCCGGTCATGGTAAGCGCGCCGCATGGCTTCAACAATGACATGCATCCGTGTGGCCTTGTCCATTTCATCCAGCGGATAGGCGGACAAGATATTCAGCATTTCCATTAATACCAGCCCGCCGGATGAAGGCAATGAGGCACTGGTAATATGAATATTTTTATATTTGCCGACAACCGGCTGCCTTTCAACCACTTGATATTGACTTAAATCCTGCTGACGCCAGATTCCCCCGGCCTGGCGGACGGCAGCCAGCATTTTATCCGCCACATCACCCTGATAAAAACCAGCCTTTCCCTGCGTGGCAAGCCTCATCAGAGTCTGCGCCAAATCCTGCTGAATTAACACAGAACCGGGCTCGGGCAGTTTTCCTGCATCCAGCAATACGGCAGCGGCCGCCTTGTTTTTACGGATTGCCGCCAACCTGAAAGCCAGCAGTTTTTGATGTCTGCGGCCAATCCTGAAACCTTCACGAGCATAACGTATCGCCGGCTGCAAAGCTTCTGCCAGCGGTATTTGTCCATATTTTTCTGACAAATGAACCAGGGCAGCCGGCAGGCCCGGTATCCCGGCCGCCAATGCGCCGTCCCGGGATAACCCGGGAACAAGCTGGCCATTTTCATCCAGATACATGTTTTTGCTGGCGGCCAGGGGCGCTTTTTCACGACCATCAATCATAACGGTGAAATTATCTTCAGCACGATGCAACATCCAAAATCCGCCACCACCCAGTCCAGAACCTGCAGGCTCCACTACTGCCAATGCCGCACTGACCGCAACCGCGGCATCAAAAACATTGCCGCCTTTAGCCAGAATTTCAAATCCGGCCTGAGTCGCTAACGGATGAGCACTGGCAATTGCCGCATTCTGCGCCAGTCCATGGGACAAAACACAGGAATACAACAGAACGGAAAAGAAGGTCGTATGAAAAAAGTGTTTAAGCATTTTTTATCTTCATCAATTATTTATTGCTATGATAAAACAACTTTCAATGAATCAAGCGAGATTGTTTCTTTTCATGACCTGGATACAGCCCCGATGAATATCGCAACTCCTGAAAAAATACAGTTATATTACTTGCTGGTGGCGCTGGCCATAGGTCTGTTGATTGGTCTGGAGCGGAGCTGGAAAGAGCGGGACAATGAACATATGACGCTGGCGGGCGTCAGGACTTACGGACTCATTGGTCTTTTAGGCGGCAGTTCGGCCATTTTAGCCGGTCACTATGGATTTATACTGGTCGGACTGGTTTTTTTAGGGCTGACACTGATATTGCTCTCAGCCTACCTTTTCAATCTTTTTAAAAACCGGGTGGACCCCGGAATCACCAGCCTGATTGCCGGGCTGCTGGTGTTTATTCTGGGGGCGCTGGCCGCCTCGGGACAAATCATCGTGGCCTCATCAACCGCTGTCGTCGTCACGGTGTTACTAAATTACAAATCTTCTATTCATCACTGGGTTAATGTGCTGACGCTTGATGAACTGAATGCGGTGATTCAACTGTTGCTGATTTCCGTGCTGATTCTGCCACTGCTGCCAAACCAGGGCTATGGTCCCTGGCAGGCTCTGAACCCCTATGAAATCTGGATGATGGTGGTGCTGATTGCGGCGATTTCATTTGTAGGCTATTTTGCCCTTAAAATTGGCGGCCCTCGCAGGGGGGCGATTTTTACCGGATTATTCAGTGGACTGGTATCTTCTACCGCGCTGACTTTAAGCTTTTCCCGGCTGGCCCGTTATAATCCGACCATAATTCCTGAATTATCCAGTGGCATCCTGATTGCCTGTAGCGCCATGTTCCCCCGTATGCTGTTATTGGCCGCCATTATCAATCCAGCCTTGTTTAAGATAATGCTGGTTCCGGCTCTGGTAATGATTGTTTTTACGGTTTTGCCGGCTGTTTTTTATCTCCATTCCAAAACTGATAAAACCGAAACCACCTCAAATCCCCTCAAAAACCCACTGGAACTGGAACCGGCACTTTTATTTGCGCTGTTCCTCGGCATCATCATGCTGCTCAGCAAAGTACTGAAACACTGGCTGGGCGATACCGGAATTTTTATTTTAGCGGCTGTTTCAGGCATTATGGATGTTGACGCCATTAATCTGTCTTTAGCCCGTATGAGTCTGACGGACTTGTCTTTATCCGTCGCTGTGACCGGTATTATGATTGCGGCCATCGTCAACAACCTGATTAAAGGAGGCATGGCGACATTTTTCGGCGGCATGGCTGTTGGTTTACGGGTCACCATTCCGCTGTTGTTAAGTGCGATCGGTGGTATCATTTCCCTGTGGGTTTATATCTGGTGACTGGAACAGTTAGCGATTACATGACCCGATAAAGTTAAGAGAAATGCGGAATAACTCATCTCTGTACTACTGAAGTCGCGAATTAATCAGCAACTCCTTAGAAACTATTTTATTTTCATGACAGACAACACATATACGCTTGGTTTTATTGGTATTGGTTTAATGGGACAACCCATGACACTGCGGTTATTAAATGCCGGATTCAAGGTCAATGTCTGGAACCGGACGGCTGAAAAACTATCTGCTGTCGTCAATCACGGCGCTATCGCCCACGATAGCATCGAATCATTGCTACAAGACGCCGATATTATCCTGCTGTGTCTAGCCGATTCCCATGTGGTTAAACACATTGTCGAACAGCATATTATCCCGTCAAAAAGCCCTGTTAAATTAATTATTGATTTATCCAGTATTGACCCGGAAACAACCCGTGACATGGCTGCCCGGATTAAACAATCCAACAACGCTGACTGGGTTGATGCACCGGTTTCCGGTGGCACCGCAGGCGCTGAACAGGGAACGCTAGCGATTATGGCGGGCGGTGATGAGCAACCTGTGACCATAGCCCGTCACATCCTGCAGCCGTTGTATCAGCGGTTTACCCATATGGGACCGGTTGGCAGTGGCCAGATGACCAAAATATGCAACCAGATGATAGTCAGTTGTAATGTTCTGGTGATTGCCGAAATGATGGCGCTGGCAAAAAAAGCCGGTGTGGACAGCCAAAAAATACCTGAAGCCCTGTCCGGCGGTTTTGCTGATTCCAGGCCTTTGCAGATTACCGGCCCGGAAATGGCCAGCCATTCTTTTGAACCGGTCAAATGGCGGGTTAAAACCTTATTAAAAGACCTGAATATGGCGGTAGAACAATCGACGAAACAAGGCTCTTCCATCCCGTTATCGGCAATGGCGGCCCAACTGCTGCAACTGCACGGAAGCCAGGGCTTTTTAGAGGCCGACCCAGCCACCCTGATTAAATTATTCGAATCTGACTGATGCTGCAATTTTCTGCCAATTTAAGCTTGTTGTTTACTGAAGTACCCCTGATAGACCGCTTCCAGCAAGCCAGAGCAGCCGGTTTTGAAGCGGTTGAAATTCAGTTTCCCTACGAATTGCCTGCCCAGACTATTAAACAGCAACTACAGCAACACGAGCTCAAACTGGTGCTGTTTAATGTACCGGCCGATACCTTATTACAAGGCGGTGAAGGGCTTGCCTGTGTACCGGAAAAACAGCATCAATTTAAACAGGCGCTTGAACAGGCCGCCCGCTATGCTGACATTCTAAGCCCCAACGCTATCAATATTCTGCCAGGACGCTGCCTGAACCCTGCCAGACTACCGGAATATCTGGAAACCTTCAGACACAATCTCTACGATGCCGCCGAAACCTTTCAGCAACAAGGCATTAAAGTAGTTTTTGAAGCGGTCAACACGCACGATATGCCAGGCTTTATTATCCATTCATCCCGACAAATGCTCGATGTCATGGCGCAATTGAAACATCCTGCTTTAGGGCTGCAATATGATATTTATCATATGCAAAAAATGCAGGAAGACTGTGCTGGTTTTTTAAGCCGACACATGAATAAAGTCGCTCACATCCAGTTTGCCGACTGCCCGGGCAGAGGCCAGCCAGAAACCGGCCAGACTGATTTTTCCAGCCTCTTTCGTATTATTTCTGAATCCAACTATTGCGGCTGGACCGGTGCGGAATATATTCCTTCCGGAAAAACTGCTGACAGCCTGAACTGGCTTCGCACTTATCAGCCTGCCACGTTATAATAGCAGCCTGAACAATAACCCCTTTTTTTATATGCCTACTATCCAATACACCCTGCACCACGCCAGCCTGCTGGTCTCAAATACCCAGCGTTCTCTGAAATTCTATGTCGATGTCTTAGGCCTTGAGCAAACGCAAAGACCTGAGCTTCCCTTTCCTGGCGCCTGGCTTAAAGTCGGTCAGCAACAAATTCATTTGCTGGAACTGGATAACCCCGATCCGACTACAGGACGTCCGGATCACGGTGGCCGAGATCGCCATGTCGCGCTGACAACTGCAGACATTACCCCCGTTAAAAACAGACTTGACCAGGCCGGAATAAAATACACACTCAGTATTTCCGGCAGACAGGCTCTTTTTTGCCGCGACCCGGATGGGAATGCGATTGAAATTATTGCCGAAGAAGAGATTGCCAATATGTCTGCCTGAAGGCTTTTCCCGGTCGTAAAAATTGCCTTACTTCCGAATAAATTTTCCTGAAAATCCGATTATCTCAACGTTTAACCCGGCCTTGTCATTATCGAACCATACAGCTACAACATTGACAGCAAAGCCGGGTTACCACACTTTTTTCAGTATCACTTGCACTAGTAACCCTAACTTACTGAATCAGCATTTAATTTCTTATTTTTGTTAAGTTATTCACATTTCCTGTGGATAAGTCTGTGGAAAGTCGGTTAAAAACACTCTCTAACGCCGATTATCAGCCAGTTTTGCCTGGATTGTGTACTTTTTATACAAAGATATAATTTACTTTATTTTCAATAAGTTACAAGACACTATCAGCAAAAACAGTGGCTTACTCTATTGTGCTAGCAGAGAAATACAGATTTTCAAGCGACATAAACGAGCTTGTGTATAATTTTGTGAACCAGTTCGCTTTTTTCCCTCCCCCTCATCCACGCACCCTTTTTACAGCCTAAAGATTTTCAAGGTCTCTACTCAGTGTACTTTAAAAGAGAAATCTGTTGATATCAGTTGCTTACGGAAGAAGTGTATGTGACAGGGATGTCACATCCAAGCCTACATGGATGTATTTATGGCGTCTTCTGGAGTAAGTGACTGATAGCAAATACCTAAATACGCTAATACGCTGAACAGTTACTTTTCAAGAATATTAAAACCAGATATAGTCAAAACCACCTCAGAACAACACGGATTTAAAATGAAATGCATTTCCTACAAAAAAGGCTATAAATATCAGCTGACTGAATCCTATATTGC
>CAYLNS010000019.1:0-5975 GCA_964385115.1 uncultured Methylomarinum sp. | reverse complement strand
TATGCGTGGCTCTTTGGTCCATGATGCGCTTTACCAATTGATGCGAGGCGAATATCTTGACAAAAACCAATATCGAAAAGCAGCCGATCAATTACTCCAGAAAATATGCATTGAAGACGGCATGACCACTCTACGCGCCTGGTGGGTTTATCAGGGTGTTCGCATCGGCGGTGATCCTGCCGCGGATCCCGCCAATAAGAAGCCGGTTATTAAAGCGCCCAGAGTATGCTAAACAGACTTTTTAAGTCAAAGAACTTCACCATCCGCAAACCCTTAAAAAAATCAAAAACTGTCTATACTTGGATTATTTAGCGATATATAACATTCACCCATCGACAAATAATCCATGTCCAGCTCTTTTATTTCTCAAATACTTCAGCCTGACTGTGACTTGATTCCTGAACAGGAAAAAGTGAATTTCCACAGGCTGCGTCTTAAACGCCTGTATGAAGGTATTTTTCCGTTAATTATCAGTTCGGTTCTTTATACCTCTATTATCTCCCTGTTATCAGGCACCTGGTATAACCTGCAGGCGCGGGAATACTGGATTTTACTGGTTTGGGGCATCGCCTTACTGCAATCTGTGGATGCTTTTTTTTACTTCAGGGCCGATCAGGAAAAAATCAACCACCAACAATACTTGAGACGTTTTTCAACCGGTATTGTACTTTCCGCTATTTCATGGGCGTTATTATTCTGGAATATCAGTCCTTCGGAAAATGCCGCACTGCAATCGTTTTTTATTTTGATAGCCTTGGGCATCACGACTTTTGCCGCCATTTTTCTATCCTATCATCCCAGAGTGTTTTTTCTGTATCAGACCATCATCCTGGTTTCCATAGAATTACAAATCTATCTGCATTCACACGACACCACGATACAACTGCTTTTTCTTGTCCCGACTATTTATCTGTTTCAACTTTATCTTGCCAGCAGCATCAATCAGAAATTCTGTAATAATATTCAACTGTCACTCAAAAATCGCGAAAAAGAAAATCTCTACAAAAACCTTCAATTTGCCATCGACCAGCATGCCATCGTTTCCATTACGGATACCCAGGGTAATATCATTTATGCCAATGATCGCATGTCTAAAATCACCCAATACAGCAATCAGGAACTACTGGGGCAAAACCATCGTATCGTTAAATCGGATGAATTTTCAGATGCTTTCTGGAAAGAGATGTGGAAAACAATCTATAAAGGTAATGTCTGGCATCATGAAATCAGAAATATAGCTAAAGACAAATCCTCTTATTGGGTTGATACGACTATCGTACCTTTCATGGATGATCAGGGTAAACCCTACCAGTTTATTTCCATCCGCACCGATATCACCCATTTAAAAAAACTTGAAGAAGAGTCAATAAAGGCTAAAAACGATGCATTAATTCGGGCAAACATCTCCGAAATACTGCAAGGCCAGAAACCGCTCAAACAACGTATTGCTGATGCACTGCTGGCGCTGTCAAATGCTGCCGACCTGCATATCCAGAATAAACTCGGAGTTTTTCTGTTACCGGAAGGCGGCTCTGAGCTGGAAATGTTTGTCACTCATGGTCAATATACTGAAGAATTTCTGCATAAAGAAAAATGTGTCAAACTGGGAAGCTGTCTATGTGGCCGGGCCGCAATTTCCGGCCAGCTTATTATTTCTGATGACTGCTTTACCGACCCGGATCATGATCATACCTTCGAAAACATGCAGCCCCATGGTCATTACATTATTCCACTGGAATATAACCGGAAAATTCTGGGGATTCTGTTTATCTATACCGACCCTTATCCGGCAAGAGACCAGTCCCGTCTGGATACGCTGACAATTATCGGCAGCTTGTTCGGCCTGGCCATAGCGAATGAACGCATCAAGGAAAAAATGCATCAGGCCCAGAAAAATGCAGAAGCCATGGCTCAGGCCAAATCTGATTTTCTGGCTAACATGAGCCATGAAATCCGCACGCCCATGAATGGTGTACTGGGCATGCTTGAGTTATTAAATGACCTGGAACTGAATGAACAAGCCAGAAATTATGTTGAGACAGCGCATAGCTCGGCCAGCCTGTTATTGAATGTTATCAACGATATTCTGGATATTTCCAAAATTGAATCCGGCAAACTGCATATTGAGAAAATCAATTTTGATTTACGAAAAACCGTTGAAAATATTGCCGAACTGTTGGCAAAACCAGCCCATCAGAAAAATCTTGAACTTTCATGCTTCATCCCGCCTGAAATCAAAACCAATCTGAAAGGAGATGTCATGCGTGTACAGCAGGTTCTCAGCAACCTGTTAAGCAATGCCATAAAGTTCACTCATGAAGGCGAAGTGCATATTGCCGTCTCGACCGTTGCTGAAACAGCCGATGAAGTAACACTGCGATTTGAAGTCCAGGATACCGGGATTGGTATCCCCGAGGAAAAACACTCACTTTTGTTTCAGGATTTTACCCAGGCTGATACGTCAACCAGTCGTAAATACGGCGGCACCGGTCTGGGACTGGCTATCAGTAAAAAACTGGTTGAATTAATGGGCGGACAAATTGGTTTACAAAGCCAGGTCGGTAAAGGCTCGACATTCTGGTTTGAGTTACCTTTTTCACTGGTACAAAGCGATGAAGATACAGCCTTTGATCTGCGTGGGCTGCGTATTCTGGTGATTGATGATAATGAAACCAATTGCCTGATTTTAAAAAAATATCTCGATAACTGGGGCGCTGATGCCGTTACCGTGCAAGTTCCAGAAATCGGTCTGTACCGTCTGCAAGAGGCGATTGAAGAAAACAAAGCATTTGATATTTTGCTGCTGGACATGCAGATGCCGGATGTCTCCGGCTATGAGATTGCTGCCAAAATCCGCCATAATCCAGCCTATAACACCCTCAAAATCATTATCCTAAGTTCAATCAGCTTAGATCAGAAATCCCCTTCTCAGCAATATTTTGATTTAATGCTGAACAAACCGATAAAACAGGCATTATTGCACGATGCCATTGCAACCGTACAAAACAGAGTATCTGCTCAGAACAATGCGAATACAACAAATACGGAAATTAAAAAATTATCCGGTCATGTTCTGTTTGTGGATGATAATCCGGTAAACCAGCAATTGGGATGCGCTATGCTGAAAAAAGCCGGCTTGAGCTACCAGGTGGTCAATAACGGCCAGGAAGCATTGAATGCCCGCAAAAATGAATCTTACGACCTGATTCTGATGGATTGCCAGATGCCGGTCATGGATGGCTATGAAGCCAGCCGCCAAATCCGATTATATGAACAGCAGACCGCGACTCAAAAAATCACAATCATCGCATTAACCGCTAATGCCATGGAACAAGACAGGCAAAAATGCCTGGCTGCCGGGATGGATGATTATCTGAGCAAACCGTATAACTTTAAAGGACTCTATTCCGTACTTGCTCATTGGCTGAATCCTGAGGAAGCAGGCGATGAACAATCGGAACCTGTCTCTGAATCGAATACCCATCAAACAAACATCCTTGATGAGAACACCGACTCCCCGGTTATTGATGAAGAAAAGTTTAATGAAACCCGGGAAATGATGGGTGACAGCCTGCCAATGATTATTGACGCCTTTATCGAATCGGGCAAGGACAATCTCGCCGCCATGGAGGAGCATGTCGAAAAACAGGATAGCGATGGCCTGGGGAAAAGCGCGCACGCCTTAAAAGGAAGTTGCGCCATATTGGGTATGCAACGGTTGTTTGACAGCTGTAAACAGACTGAAGAATCCTGCCGTGAGCATCATATCGATAATATGGAACAGCATGTGGCCCGAATCCGGCAACATTTTGAAGACAGTCTGAAGGCCATGCAGACTTTTCTAGCAGAGGAAAATAATGAATAGTGAGACTCGAAATAATAAAAAATACCGGATTTTAGTCGTTGATGATGAGCTGGTACAAAGAATCTATATTGAAAAAGCGCTGGTCAGTGAAGGCTATGAAGTGATAAGCGCCGATAATGGCCTGCAGGCGATTGAGCTGACCGAAAAAATGTCTCCGGATATGGTCGTCATGGACGTCATGATGCCTGTTGTTGATGGTTATATGGCCTGCTCTGCTATCCGTAGCAAGGAAAAGCATCTACATGTTCCGATTCTGATGTTAACAGGATTGGATGATATAGAGTCCATAGAAAAATCATTTGAATGCGGGGCTACGGATTTTGTTGTCAAACCCGTCAACCTGCCTATCTTCAAACAAAGAATCCGCTATGGACTCAAAGCCTGGGAATTGGACCTGGCGCTTTACCGTCAGCAGCAACGACAGGCTCATGCGCATAAAGTGGCAAAAATGGGATACTGGGATTTAAACATAGAAACCAATGAGCTTTTCTGGTCTGATGAAATCTATCAATTATTAGCCATTGAAAAAGATGAATATGCAGACAACCATCAGGCATTACTGGCCAGAACTCATAAAGAAGACCAGGAAAGGCTTGAATTCGTCTTGCATCAAACCCTTCAGCATGACCAGCCTTACAGCCTTGAATATCAGATAATCCGTCCTGACGGTAAATTTCAGATGATTTATGCCCATGCCGATCCGATAAAGAACAAGGCTGGTGAAACAACCTGCCTGATGGGGATTATTCAGGATATTACCGAACGCTATCTGGCCCAACAAAAAATCCAGTATCAGGCTTATTACGACACGCTGACCGGATTACCGAACAGGGCCCTGTTTGCAGACCGGCTGGACCATGCCTTGAAAATGCCGGGCCGACAAAACAGTGAAATCGCAGTGTTTATTATTGACCTGGATCGCTTCAAAAACATCAATGACTCGCTGGGGCATGATGTCGGGGATGGCTTTCTTAAAGCCGTCGCGGATAATCTTAAAAAAGCCACCCGAACGACCGATACCATTGCCCGTTTAGGTGGCGATGAATTCGCCCTGATTGCCGAAGGAATAAAATCAGCAGGCGATATCTCTGGAATTGCGCAAAAACTGCTGGATACCCTGGCGCAAGCTCACTATATCGACGATAACGAATTAGTCAGTACCGGAAGTATCGGCGTTGCTATTTCTTCCGAAGAAATCTGTGACCGGGAAACACTGGTCAAGCAGGCGGACCTGGCCATGTATCAGGCCAAAAGAAGCGGTGGCAATAACTTCAAGTTATTTACCGATGAAATGAAATCCTATGCCCATCAGTTATTAATCCTGGAAAATGAAATCCGCAAAGCTCTGGAACGCGATGAACTGGCTGTATATTATCAGCCCAAGTGCTCTGTCAAAAGCGGCAAAATTGTCGGCATGGAAGCCCTGGTCCGCTGGCATCATCCTGAAAAGGGTCTGGTGTCACCGCTGGATTTTGTCTCGGTCGCCGAAGAAACCGGTCTGATTGTGCCTATCGGCCAATGGGTGTTTGAAGAAGCCTGCCGACAAACAAAAAAATGGCACGAACAAGGGTTTGATCATCTGGTTGTCAGCATCAATATTTCTGTCCGCCAATTCCATCACAAAAACTTTCAGAAAGATATCCTGACAGCATTAGATAAATCGGGAATAAAACCTGAATGTGTGGATTTGGAAATCACCGAAAGCTGTACCATGAATAATATTGATATTGCCATCCAGATTCTGGAAACTTTCCGGAAAAAAGGCATACGCATCTCCATGGATGATTTTGGCACGGGCTTTTCTTCCCTTAGCTATCTGAATCAATTACCGCTGGATATATTAAAAATAGACCGCGCTTTTATCAAAGACTATGGCAAAAACGGTGACCAGGGAGAGCTGGCCAAACTGATTGTCGCCATGGCTAAAACATTGCAATTAGGCGTGATTGCCGAAGGCATTGAAACCCAGGAACAGCTGGATTTTTTAAGGCAAAGCGAATGTGATGAATTTCAGGGATATTTAAGCAGTCCTCCAGTACCGGCCGAAAAATTCGAACAGTTACTCGAAGAAAACCTGTTATCTGACACTTCGTTAAGCAATGTAAGTTCA
>CAYLNS010000018.1:13132-22727 GCA_964385115.1 uncultured Methylomarinum sp. | reverse complement strand
TCCGGCTGTAAAAACCGGCCCAGTACAGGGTCGTAGTAGCGGGCTCTATTATAATACAGCCCGGTCTCTTTGTCATAGCGTCTACCGGCAAATCGGTATGGATTGTCGATGGCATCCTGTCTGTACAGGGAGCGTCCAAAGACATCATATTGGTAGACATTGTACAGGCGACCTTTGGCAAAATTGTTATCCCAGCTTAAGTGGGCAATGCTGCCGGTTCTGTCCTGATGATAATATACGCTGTAAGGTTGTGTTACATTCCGGTATTGGCCTCTGATTGTCCAGGACATCATCATGAGCGGTTCGTCCACTCCATCGGCGTAGATGTAGCGTTTCAGCAGCCTTCCCTGGTCATCTTTTTCGGTGAGTACCCGATTGCCATCATAGCTGTAGTGGATTATCCGGTCGGCTGTCCGGGTCTGCTGCCATTTTTTTTGTTGTGCGTTGTAATGCCAGACTGTTTTACCCGGTTCATGGGTGGTTATCCGGCGCCCTTGCGGGTCATATTGATACTGGTAATGCTGCCCGTTCCGGTGAATATCAATCAGGCGGTTTTCGGTATCGTACTGGTAGGTGACGACTGCGGTCTGGTCTCTTAGAACCTGTGTCAGGTTGCCATTGGCATCATAGTGATAAGTTTGCGGGGTAACGTGATAGGTTCTTAGGTGTCCACGATAGTCATAGGTTCTGCTCCCGCTCAGGCTCTGATACTGATTGAGCGGATTGTTCTGGTAATTTTCTTCCAGCTTATCGCTATTAAGGAATGTCAGTCTATAAAGCTTTTTCAGCCATCTCTGCTGGCGATTAACGTGATATTTGTAGCGGCTCCCGTAGTCTTGAAGTTTTTGGGTGAGTTGACTGACGGCATTGTATTGATAGTCAAATTTGACCTGGGTCTCTTTCAGAGTGGTGTGGATTTGCGCCAGGTCGTTATCCACTTCGTAGCGGTATTGGGTTTTAACGCCATTGCCGTACCGGATTTCTGTCCGGCGGGACAATGCATCGTATTGGTATTGCGCCAGGGTGGTGCCGTTTTGTTGTATTTTGTCCAGCCGGTTCAGGGCATCGTACTGGTAGTTGACGGTAAATCCGTCCGGATAGACGATGGCTGTCCGGTTGTGATTGGCATCATAGTGATACTGTATGCGTTCACCGGATGGCTGGGTGGCTTCAATCAACCGTCCGAGTCTGTCGGTCTGATACTGCCAGCGATGCGTGTTTTCGACGATCTGGGTCTGGATGCCGCTTAAGTCGTAACCATAGTCGACTTGTCCGCCATCGGGACGAAGCTTTTGCACCAGACGGTTCAGTGCATCATAGTGATAGGTAAATCTGCGCCCTGACCGGTCTTTTCTTTGCAGGATATTGCCGGCTTTATCGTATTGCCATTGTTCGTAACTGCCATCAGCATAGTGTATTTTGGCAAGGCGATCATGCCCATCGTACTGGTATCGGGTGGTGTGGCCTTCGCCGTCGGTGACTGTTTTTTTCTGCCCGTTGGCAGTGTATTGATAGCGCGCCACGGTCACCGGGACTTCGTTAAGCAGTTTCCTTGTTTCAATTATTTGTCCGGCGGCATCATACAACGTATCCGTCAGCCGGTTTTCGGCATCAATGCGGGTTATCAGGCGGTTGTTGCTATCATAGGTATAGCGGGTTTCATGAGCTTGCGGGTCTATAACAGTCAGCACCTGCCCATTGCGGTTATATTGAAACCGGGTAATTTGCCAGGGATTAAGTGAATCGTCCGTTTGTCGGCGTTTTTCGCGTAACTGACCTTCGGCATCGTAATCATATTCTGTGACGGTGTTGAACGGTTCAGGATCGGTGCGTTTGATTAAACGGCGTTCTGTGTCATATTGAAACACAGTTGTATGATTTTTCGGGTCTGTCTGGCTAATCAGGTTGCCGGTTTTATCGTAGCCATAATCGGTTATCAGTTTTATGCCGGAGGGGTCTTGTATGCTCTGTACCATATTCCCAGAGGCATCATAGCTGAACTGATTCTGTCTGCCTTCGGCATCGGTTTCGGAGATTCTGAAGCCATGAGTATCATATTGGTAAGTAACCTGGGGCGTCTCACCCTGAACAGTCGGGTAGCGTATGGCTGTCAGGTTGCCGTTTTGATCGTATTGAAAGCGGGTAGAGCGCCCCAGCGGATCGGTGCTTCGGCTCAGTTTGTTGTAGGTATCTTCATACTGATAGTGGTGGCTGAGCGCTTCAAGACTGGAGCCGGGTTTGGGATGGGTGATTATCTGGCTGATTCGATGCGCCTGGTCATAACGGTATTCTATCCGGTTTCTTTCCGGAAAGGTCCGGGTTTTGACCTGTTGCTGGCCATTATAGGTGGTCATCACCTCACGGCCCAGAGCATCTACAGTACGAAGTGGTTTGCCAAACAAGCTGTAATAGTAGATTTTGCTGTGTCCTGCCGGATCAACTTCTTCATTGCGATAACCACTGAAATAGTAATCGTAGGTGTAGCCATCGCCATTGGTTTGTGATTCGACTTTATCCCGGCTGTCATAATAATTGGTCACTGCGGGACTGTCTGGATGGGCCGGAGTATAAACCTGTGTCAGTCGACCGGTTAAATCATATTGATAATCGGTCGCCTGGCCTGCGGTATCAATAAAACGAGTCAGGTTGTGCTGGGCATCATATTGATATTTTACCTTGCGTCCATTCTGGTCACTGACCCAGTCTATATTTTTATTCCGGTAATGCAGGTTCAGGCGTTGTTTAAAGTCGTTTTGAACCGAAGCAAGTTGTCCGTTTGCATTATAGCTCAGGGTCACCTTGTTGCCATTGGGGTCAGTTCGATATTTGAGCCGTCCTTTTGCATCAAATTCCATGACTATGCCGTGTTTGTCGGTTAACCGATAACGGCCATCGGCCAGGCGTTGCAGCTGGCTCTGACTGGCGGGCGGCGGATTGTAATGCCCGTTCGCCAATTTAATAAATTGCCGGGTGTTCCCGGGCGCATGGATGTTAACTGCGTTATCCTGAAGCTGATCCATCATCCACTTTTGGATAATGGCTTGCACCAACAGTTTTTCTTTGGTTTTTTCTCCCTGAACAATGTTGTAGCTGATGTAATTGGCGACAATCACTGCGGCTGCATCAATGGCTGAATCTTCCCCCAGCCCCTGGTAAGCATTGCTTTCCTGTTTGGCGGTAATATCGTAGCTATGTGTCCAGCCATAGCCCAGCGTTCGTTTATTCAGGCGCCCTGCCGAACTGTAATGCCGCTCAAACCCTAAACCTACGGGAAAAGTCTGACTTCCGACAGTCAAGTCAGTTTTGTCATAAAGAAAATCACCTGTAACCAGATCTATCGGATCATAGGATGTCTGTCCTGTTGCCACACTCTGGGCATTGGTAATTTTGGGAAGAGTCACCGGTGGCAGATAGTTTCTGGGCGGCACTGGCAGGCGGGAAAACCCTCCTTTCAGACCGCCGCCAATCAGGTGCGTAATCTGGCCTTCATTTTTACTGATGATTAAAGCGCCATATCCTTGCCAGCTGTTGCCTGCATCCTGTTTCAGGCTTCCGTTTTCAGGCAGAAGAATCCGGTATCCTCGATTAAGAAAAGTATTTTGAAAATCATTCAGTTCGCGGGAAGAGTATCCGGTAAGCAATGGCCGGATAGATGCAAAATTCTGCCGGGTGACATCATATATCCGGTTTGACTGTTGATTGGCATAATCCAGCAATTGAACTGTCGACACTGCTTTGACTGCTTGCGTCTGCTCTATGACACTGTGCTCCAGAGCACTGCCTGTACCGGCCGATGCAAAAAATGACATCTTGTCGTTTTGACCACTGTCAAGTTGCAAGGATATCACTACATTTAATGGCAGATCCACATACGGGCCTGTTTTATGCCCGGCTATACCCACCCAGTGATGCCGGAGTTTTGCTGAACCGGTAACAGCCCCCAGAATCTCATCAGACTGTGAATTCTGGATGATCCAGTGGCAGGCAATCAGCATCAGATTCTCTCCCAGCACCGCTTCTGAAGACAGGCTTTTTCCAGCTTGCCGCATTTCCAGCAATTGTTTTTGATGTTTGACCAGCATTCCTTTGCCCATCATGCCCCAGCCATTGGCAATCAAATAGGTATAACCCGGCGTTGCCTGTATTTTCTGCTCACGCGACTGATTTAACCCATTACTTTTGTAAGGGTGAGTGATTGAAAACCCGACCTTTTGTGTACTATTGCGGACAGCCGCGTTGCCTGTCGCCAGCAACGCGCCATTCAACCGTAACTCAGGTTGATTAGCATTGTTAAACCGTATGGTTAAGCGTTGCCCATAAATATCCGTGCTGGAAAAAAGCTTGTTTATCCCTAAAAGTTGTACACGTAACCGGGTTTCATAACGTCCGGGTATCTGTCCCCGCCATTCTTCGCTGATTTCAAGTTGATAAGGCAGCGCATTCTGCCGATGTTGCGTCTCATCCGGTTGCAGTTCCTTTTTTCCGATGACCTCAGCGACGCTGAACTCAGGATAATGTTGCTGTACCTGGCTGGCAAAGTGTGATGCCAGTTGATTCAACTGATTTCTGACGGCCGTGTGATTGATATTCTGGACATAATTTCCGGTTATGCTCGCACCGGCCAGGGCATTGCTCATAAATGAGTGGGTGCTAAAGCCTGATAACGCGGCAACATCCACACCGGAATGAATCTTGTGTTGCTTAAAAGCCGGATCAAAGGCATAAACCTGCCCGGCCATTTCCACTTTAACCCAGACGTGAGTCACTTTAACCTTATCACGAGCATACCAGTTAACCGGAATGCCGCCATTAGCCAGCACGTTTACCGCCCCTTGTAAACTGGCAGCACCTGTCCACGATGCAAGTTGTGCTGGAGCAGGCTGAATTTTGCCATAAACATACCAGGCGTTATAACCTGAAGCCCTTAGCAGCTCAACCATCAACGCCGACTGATCAAAAGCAGTACCCCGCTGGTCAGTCAAGGCGCCCAACGCGCCCTTTTTCAGTCCAAACAAAGGTTCATATTCTATCCGGTTGCGTACATATTCATAAATCAAATCCGGGTCGTGCCTTAACGCCCGAGCTAATTCATCAATTTCTGCCGGCCGCGCCTCAATCGAGCGCATTTGTGCCGCCATTGTCAGCTGACCAGGAACATCCGTAACCGGACTTTGTGATGCAAGATCAGCGGCAACGGCCTGCTGTCTGCTCTGTAACGCCTGCTCCAGCTCCTCCTGGGTGACGGGCGCCATTTCCAGAGTCATGGGACCCACGGGCAGCTGTTCAGACAGCTCATTTTCAGCCCGAACCGGGGTGCTTGTCAGCCAGCCAGTCACCATGACTGCCATAAATACCATGAACAAACGGAGAAAATTTTTATCGGCTGAAAGAATTTGTGTTTTGTTTGGGAAGGTCATTTTATTCATTCCTTGGGTATTTTCCTGATACTGAAGAATAATGAGAGGTAGAAGGTAAGCTGCTTATTTTTTAATCCGTGTCAATCGGGTTTGTTTTTTGCGGCGATTGCCTGAGAGGTCGTATTCAAAAGTTTTTTCTTCAGTCGCGATATACGCCTGCCTTTTCCCATGGTTATCCAGACCTGAAATATTAAATTCATCACTGATTACTTTGACCAGTCGCCCCAGGTCGTCGTAGATATATTCTTCAGCAAAGCTGGTGTTTGAATTTAAAAACAGCCATACCCACATCATAATGACCATCACTTTTCTTGCAGAAAGCAAAGTTGTATTTTCCATAAAGTCACCCGTCTGTCTTGATAGTTGCCAAATTATCGTGGCGTTGCAAAATATTTATATCCGCTTATCTAGGAATAAGCTATGCGGCTAAAATCGTTACATATCAAAAAAAAAATCAAGGATTATTTTTTAAACTTCGAAGAAAGGCTGCCAAACTCTCTTTGATTTGCCAGCCTATTCAGGGGGATGAAATTTATTTTTACTTGAAAAACAATTAGTTGAATCTGTAAGCTTACCTGCGAAACCGCCGGTATCTTCTTTGGGGTTTAAGCCGTTTGATTCTTAATTTCTGGCCGTTAATTTCGGCCTCGGTCAGCAGTTTAAAAATGTCGGATGGCATGCCGTCTGGCAGTTCGACGATGGTATGATTTTGGCGAATATCGATGCGGGTAATCTGTTTTTTATCGACACCGGACTCTTCAACGAGCACCTTTTCAATTTCCTCGATTTCAGCCTGATGACGACTGCCCACTTCCAGGCGATAGCGCACTTTTTTAATCAGATTAACGGGCCGGGGCGCTTCAGGCCGAACCAGGGCTTTAGCTGGCGGCTGCTGAAACAAATCAGGCTGATGCAAATACATCAAAGCTGCTGCACAATCTTCAAGATTAAGCTCCAACTCCTCACACAGTTGACTTAATAACTGTTTGTAGGCATCCAGTTCGGCATGCTGTAATGCGGTTTCCAGCCTTTTTTTTAATTTTATTTCTTTTTTACTCAGCAATGATAGCCTCCATACTTTAAGTTAGAGTCGGTCAAGATTGATTTCAACATAGGCTTCATCTCGCAAGCGCCGAAGCCACAACTCTGTTTCTTCCTCTATTTTACGTTTACGAATTTCTTCTCTGACCTGATTTTTCTTGAATTCAATACTGTCATCTTCCTGCTGCCGGTCCAGTACCTGAATAATATGCCAGCCGAACTGGGTCTGAACCGGATCACTGATATCGCCGACGGCTAATTGATTCATGGCCGCTTCAAATGCGGGCACTAAAACCCCTGGCACCACCCAACCCAAATCGCCCCCTTTGATAGCCGACCCTTTATCATCGGAATGGGCGCGGGCCAGTGCGGCAAAATCATCGCCATCCTGAATCCGTTGTTTTAATGCCAGCAATCTTTTTCTCGCTTCGGCATCATCAATCAACTCATTGGTTTTAATCAGAATATGTCTGACTTTGGTTTTGGTAATGATGTGTTTATCTGTTCCCTCTTTATCCAACACCTTGATAATATGAAAACCACTGGGGCTGCGAATAGGCTCAGAAACATCGCCCTTTTTCATTTTAACCACCCGATCAACAAACAAGGTCGGTATCTGGCCAATGGTCCGCCAACCCAAATCCCCGCCATTCAAGGCACTGCCACCATCTGAAACGGCAATCGCTGTTTGTTTGAAATCCTCTCCTGATTTTAAATCGGCGACGATTTTTTCTGCTTTTTCCTTTGCCTTTTGAATAACCGAAGCCGAAGCTGCTTCCGGCACTGAAATCAATATATGCCCTAACCGGTATTTTTCCTTTTCCTGACCCACGCCGCCCTGGGTTTCAAGATAATGAGCCACTTCTCTGTCGGTAACCTTGATTCTGGCACCAATTTCCCTGGCTCTTAACTGATTCATAATAATTTCCTTGCGTATCGACTCCTGAAAATCGGCATAATTCATGCCTTGACCTTCCAGTTCACTGCGAAACTGCTCAGGTGACAGATTATTACGAGCAGCAATGTCAGCAATAGCATTTCTAAGCATTTCATCACTGACATGAATCCCCATTTTCGCCGCTCGTTGAAGCTGTAACTTTTCCAGAATCAAGCGTTCAAGCACCTGTTTTCTTAAAATAAAATCAGGGGGAATCATGACTTTTTTATCCTGCAGTTTTTGTCTGATGGAATAAACTTCACGGCTTAACGCGCTATCCAGAATCACCTCGTCTTCAACCACGGCAACAATTCTGTCCAGCAGTTCAGCCTGAACCATCTGTGTACACAGCGCATTCAGGATTAAAAATATTATCCCAGTATAAATCTTTATGTTTTTCATTATTTTTTGGGTCTCCGATAACCTGGCAAATTTTTCTCCAGGAATTGATCCACTTTATCTCCGAAACTGGTCAGCCCTTTAAGTTCCAATTGTACAAAAATGGCATTATCAGGCTTGGCCTGCACTGAATTACTGATATTATTGATAAAACGTCTTCCGATAATCCTGAAACGCCAGCAACAGCTTTCTTTTTCCAGTCCGACAAAACTTTCAACAGTTTTGCTGTATTTTAATGAATATTGCCATCTTCCAACCGCAAACCAGTTGTCATATAACGGCCAACGGAATGAAACATCACTTTGAATAATACTGGCTGCGATGGCAGGGTTATCTCGCCGGTAACGATAGCCCAGGTTAATAATTTTACCGGGCAAATCCCGATATCGAATGGTTCCTCTGACACGGGTAAAATCATTACGATCAGGGTTCCATTGCACCCCTGACGAAAATGACCAGTGATCAGTCAATTGACCGCTTAATCCACCAATTAAATTTGACAGACTGTTTGTTTGAGAACTGCGCCCTGGCAACACTACTCGTCTGTCTCGAAAATAAAAAATCTCTCCGAGATTGAATTTTAAGCGTTCCTGTCCTGTTTCAGAATCAATCAAACGGGAAGTCAACGCCAACGTCACCTGATTGGCATCCTGAATCCTGTCCGGACCGTTAAACCGGTTTTCGCGGAACAGACTGTAAAAGTTCAAATCATATAACGAGGTATCAAAGGTCGGAATATCACTTTGATTTTTATAGGGAATATATAAATAAAAAGCTCTGGGTTCCAGTGTATGCAAATAAGAGGAGCCCGCAAAATTCAATTCTTTTTCAAAAAACAAACCACTGTCAACCGACATAATCGGTAAAACCCGGCTGATAGTATCTTTTTGCCCAGGCGACTGATTGCTTAAGAAATATTCACTGTATTGAAGTGCTACCTTTGGCTTGATATAACCTGCATCGGTTTGCCAGGGGATACTTACTGAAGGTTTAATATTAAAACGCTGCCCACTTACTCGCGTAGAACGATAGAAGTAGGTGTAATCATTGGCCATTGCCAACTCTAATGGAAAGGAATCAAATGTATGTTTCAGATTCAAATGAATCTGAGGCAGCTTGTTATAAGGCTTGCGACTATCCGTGATACTTCTGTCTATCACCTGATAATTTTCCAGCTGCGCCACAAAGGAAAGCCAGTCTCTGCTATAGCGAATATCTGCATGACTCCTTAATTGCCGGGTATTGGAAAAACCCAAAGAGTTATTTAAATCATTAAAATAATCCTTGTCTGACACATAATTGAGATCAACATTGGATTTTAAGTTTGGTGTAAAAACAGACTGAGCCTTGAAGCCGGCGCCATATCGTGGTTTATTCCTGAGTCGGTCATAAGGTAAAAATTCCACATTGATATTACCTCGAGTCCATTCGGTCAGATAGCGGAAGCCGGTTTTAAACATACCTCCGCGACGCCCCATATAACGGACTGCGAAAGTTGCATCATAATTAGGCGCTATATTCCAGTAATAAGGAACCTCAATATCCAGTCCGTTTTTGGTATTACTGCCGAAGGTAGGCGTTAAAAAGCCCGACAAGCGCCGGTTATCAATCGGAAATGAAATATATGGGGTATAAAGAACAGGTATTCCTTTAAATTCCAACCAGGCATGTTTGGCCGCGCCTTTACCGGTTTGCTTGTTCATTTTCAAGCGGCTGGCATGAATCAACCAGTCCTGATTACCTGGCCGGCAACTGGTAAACGACGCCTCCTTATAACGCGACAAGCTGCTGTTATCCCGGT
>CAYLNS010000018.1:0-13032 GCA_964385115.1 uncultured Methylomarinum sp. | reverse complement strand
CGGCAACTGGTAAACGACGCCTCCTTATAACGCGACAAGCTGCTGTTATCCCGGTAAACAACATCCGCCGCTCCGCGTATCGGCCCGGCGGGAGAAATAAATAATGCATTCCGTAACCGGGCTTCATTGGTTTTTAATTTAAGGTTGATGGAATCACTGTAAAGTGACAAGGCATTTTCAGTATAAAAAACATGCCCTTGAGCATCCATGGTTTCAGCCACAGAATCATAACTAGCCATATCAGCCTGAATCCGTTGATCGGCACGGGTAATATCTACATTGCCATAAAATGTGGTGACTTCCTCATCAAAGACTTCGGTATAATCCGCATGCACATCCATTGGTGCATTTTCTCTGGCATCATTGCCTGGCATGGCGGGTAATCTTGTGGATGGCGCATTGCAATTCATCCAGGGGTCATAAGGAAGCTGAGCCTGCAAGGTTTTAAAAATCTCTTCCTGATTAAAATCATAAGTCGGGCTGAACCAGCCGCGTTCGGCTCCTTCATTATCCACCACACGGGCCTGTCCTTTAGGGTCCGCTCCGACCAGACTGCAATTCCAGGTATCCTCTTCCCCAACGCGACAACTCCAGCCAGGTTGTCTCTCTTGCATAGCCGGCGGTTTATGGTAAACAGGCTGTTTTTCAACTATCTGGGCTACCATCGGCACTGGTTCTGCCGGCGAAGCGTCATTTTTGGCATTCTCATTACTCAGCGAGCCGGTTTTATTGGCGGGCCGGGTCGTTTGCATTCCACCCTGATTTTCATCCCCACTTTCGCAGACCCACTCCCCATTCAAGCCTTTTTCACAATTCCAGAAATTTTCATCAGCATAGCTGGATGAAAAAGGAATAATCACAATGGGGACAATAATAAAACGAAAATGCATAAATGCGTTTAGACAGGAAGTGGCTTTAGTTGTTAAAAATAGAATAGAATAAGCGGCTGTATTTTACCTTAGTTTAGCCTGACAATAATAAAAATGTGCCTTGACACCAAAGATAAGCGAGTGAATGAAATTATCCACTGGCTGGAAAATGATTTAAAACTCGCTTTATCAGGTTTCAATGTCGCCTCTGCTGACGCCAGTTTCAGACGCTATTTTCGTGTAACAACGGCTACAGATAACTATATCGTTATGGATGCGCCACCGGACAAGGAAGACACTGCCCCGTTTGTCTGTATTGCCCGGCTGTTTGAGCAGGCCAATATTCATACACCGCATATCTATCAGCAAAACAAGGCACACGGCTTTTTATTACTGGAAGATTTAGGGAATCAAAGCTATCTTGATGCGTTAACCCCGGATACGGCTGATAACTTATACCAGGCTGCCTTCGATACATTATTGAACTTACATCAGCATATCGATTTAAAAAACTGCCGATTGCCCCGTTACGACTCAGAGCTGCTGCAAACAGAACTGGAAATATTCTATCAGTGGTTTTTACAACACTGGCTGAACATCGATTGCCCGGATTCAATCCGACAGACGGTTAATGCTGTTTTAATTCATTCAGCACAGGAACAACCCCAACTTTGTGTACACCGGGACTTTCATTCACGGAATCTGATGGTTGTGGATAGCCAGTCTCCCGGTGTTATCGATTTTCAGGATGCGGTGATTGGCCCGGTAACCTACGACTTGGTCTCGTTACTGCGTGACTGCTACATAGCCTGGCCACAGCAACAAGTGCAACAATGGACAAACTGTTATTATCAGCAGTTACTTGATAAAAATATTGTGAGCTGTAATCCCGACAAATTTCAACGCTGGTTCGACTTAATGGGACTGCAGCGCCATCTGAAAGCTATCGGCATTTTTACCCGACTTAAATTCCGTGATAACAAACCCGACTATATGGCTGATATTCCCAGAACACTGAACTACATCATGCAAATACTGGACAAATACCCTGAATTAACTGAATTTTCCGGGTTTATCAAACAAACTGTCTTACCCGGCTATCAGGAACGCTTATGAAAGCCATGATACTGGCGGCCGGCCGAGGCGAACGGATGCGGCCATTAACCGATCAGCTACCAAAACCATTGCTGCCCGTCGCCGGAAAGCCCCTGATTCAATATACCCTTGAAAAACTGAGTGCCGCAGGGTTTAACGAAATCATCATTAATCTGGCTTACCGGGGACAGCAAATCAAAGACGCTCTGGGAGACGGACAGAAATTTGGCGTCCATATTGCATATTCAGACGAAGGCGAAACTGCGCTGGAAACAGCCGGCGGCATTATCAAGGCGCTGCCACTACTGGGACCGGCGCCTTTTGTTGTCATTAATGGCGATATAGCCAGTGATTTTCCACTTAAAAGCCTGCACGACAAACCATTCGATCTGGCACATTTGATTATGATGGATAACCCGCCCCATCACCCGCAAGGTGATTTTGCCCTGGATAAAAACGGACAACTTTCCGAACAAGGCTCTGATAAACTGACATTCAGCGGTATTGGTCTTTACAGCCCCGAATTATTTGAATCATTTAAATCAGGCCCGCTGAAACTTCGGCCTGTTTTTCAAAAAGCCATGCGAAAACAGCGAATTTCCGGAGAAAAATACCAGGGATTCTGGATGGATATCGGCACCCCGCAACGGCTGATAGAACTGGAACAACACATTGTTAATGTCTCAATCACCTCGGCTTAATCTGCTGTAACTGATAAAAAAGCACCACCCAGGCGCCTAAAATACCTAATACCGTGGTAATTCCTGTCAGCGCCAGCGTTTCGGCAAAACCAAGATAAAGTATCTTAAAATGCCCTTCATAAAGCTGTGACAAATGCTCTACCGGCCCCTGTAAAAACAAAATAATCGCTGTAATAATGACCCAGGCCACACAACCTGAAAAAAATCCCAGCCAAAAGCCTGTATAAACAAAAGGCCGTTGTACAAACGCATGCGTAGCGCCCACCAGCTTGGCAATCAGGACTTCCTCCCGCCGGTTTTGTAACTCCAGCCGAATGGTATTGCCAGTGATAAAAATCACCGCAATGCCCAGCAGTACATTAAGTAGCAGTACGCCCCGCTCAAGTAACTGTAAAATACTCTGCAAGCGTTGTATCCAGAGCATATCCAACTGCACAAAATCCACCTGAGGATAGCGTTTCAGCTCTGCCATCAATTTTTCAAGGCTGCCTTCATCCGTCAGTGTGGTTTCTGGTAATACCTCCAGAACCACCGGCAATGGATTTTTATCCAACGCTTTTAGCGCCTCGCCAAATCCGCTGTATTGTTTAAATTCAGCCATTGCCTGACTTTTGGATATGACAGTTACCCGTGTTATTTGGGAATTTTGTTCAATTTGTCTGGCTAATTGCCGCCCCTGTTTGTCACTGACGGACTGCTTAAGAAAAACCGAAATTTGATTACTGGTATGAAGGTTTTCACTGAATTGCTTGACGTTTTTAACCAACACATAAAAACTGCCCGCCAGGGAAACCGTCACGGCCAACACCAGAATGGTCATTAAAGAAGTAAAAGGCGTTCTGACCAGGCGCCCCAGACTGGCAAACAATACCTGAAGGTGATTCATCAGGTAAGCATATAATTTATTTTGAAGACTGATCTTCTGCCGGCGGCCACTGTGATCTGCCATCATTGACCTCCAACAAGACGACCGTGACTCAGGGTCAGTACTCGATAGCCCATTTGTTTAATCAGTTCAATATCATGACTGGCAATCAGCACCGTCACACCCACTTGCTGAAACTGCTCAAATAAATGCATGACTTCCACTGACAACTCCGGATCAAGATTCCCGGTGGGCTCATCCGCCAGTATTAACCGTGGTTTATTAACCACCGCCCGGGCAATGCCGACCCGTTGCTGTTCACCACCGGATAGTGCCAATGGATATTTTTTTTCCTGTCCGAGCAGCCCCACTTTATCCAGAGCCGCCCGAACACGGCGGGAAATATCATATTGACTGTAACCGGAAATCACCAGAGGCAAAGCAACATTATCAAAAACGGTTCTGTCCAGTAACAATTTATAGTCCTGAAAAATAAGCCCCAGTTTTCTGCGGATAAATGGCACCTGCCTTTCCTTCACCCGATTAAGATTTTGCCCCTCCAGCAACACATGCCCCCGGCTGCATTTTTCCATCATGGCTATCAACTTCAGCAGCGTACTTTTTCCGGCTCCAGAATGTCCGGTTAAAAAAGCCATTTCACCCCGCGCCAAATGAAAACTGACATCCAACAAGGCATCCCCGGCATCGGGATAGCGTTTACTTACATGATCAAAAGTTAACATCAGTCTTCTGCAAACAAGGCATCAACAAACATTCTGGCATCAAAGTCCTGCAAATCATCAATACCTTCACCCACACCAATAAAACGGATAGGAACCCCGATTTTTCTAGCCAATGCAAAAATCACCCCGCCTTTGGCCGTGCCATCCAGTTTGGTCAGCGCTATCCCGGTTAGTTTTACCGCATCATTAAACAACTTGGCCTGTGACAAGGCATTTTGTCCGGTACCCGCATCCAGCACCAGCAGCACCTCATGCGGTGCATTTTCATCCAGACGCGACATAATCCGCTTGATTTTACTCAGCTCTTCCATCAGATTGGATTTGGTATGCAGACGGCCAGCTGTATCTGCAATCAGCACATCAATATTTTTTGCCTGTGCAGACTGCACCGCATCAAAAATCACCGAAGCCGAGTCAGCGCCGGTATGCTGCGCCACGACATGAATGTCATTACGTTCACCCCAGGTCTGAAGCTGTTCAACCGCGGCCGCCCGAAAAGTGTCCCCAGCCGCCAGCATGACGCTATGTCCCTGGTTTTTCAGGCGCTTGGCCAGTTTGCCGATAGAAGTGGTCTTTCCTGCCCCGTTGACCCCGACCACCAGAATAACGAAGGGACCATCCTGTTCAGGAATTTTTAAAGGCTGACTGCACGGCTCCAGAATTTCATATAAATACTGTTTCAGTTCATGGGTTAATGATTGTGCATCATTGAGTTGGTGGTGCTCAAGATTCTCCCGTAAATGATTAATAATATCCTGAGTAACGTCTATCCCTACATCAGCCATCAACAGACTACTTTCTATTTCTTCCAGCAAATCTTCATCAATCTGTTTCTGTAAAGAAAGACTCTTCAGTACACCGCCCAGCCCGGAACGGGTTTTCTGCAATTGATTTTTCAATCGCAGCGACAGCGACTCAGGTTCAACAGTTTCTGGTTTCTGCTTAAGTTCAGGTGCAGCAATTTCCGTGACAGGTTTTTCTTTCTTGGGCTCCTCTACAGAAACTTTTTCAAACTTACTGTAAAAACGTATGGCTATCAGCGGCAGCATCAACAAAGCAGCAAAGGCATTATGCGCCACAGCCAGCCATAAGGGCAGAGACAGTTTGATATTCAATATGCCCAGCGATAACTGTATCAGCAGCAAAACACTTAACAGCAGACCGGAACGTCTAAGAGACTTGCTATTGCTGGGTGATGTGGCCGACCACATCAGTAAACTCAGAACAATAAAAGTGATTAAAGCTCCAACACGATGCAACCAGTGCGCTGCCAGCTGGGCCGAATAGGAAAGGCGGCCGGTATAGCCGGTTTCCAGCCCTCTAAAAAAGTCTATTGCCGACCAAAAGTCCGCCTGTGGAATCCATTGCCCATTACACTGCGGAAAATCACTGCAAACCATTGCGGCAAAATTACTGCTGACCCAGCCTCCCAGAAAAACCTGCCCCAGCACAACCAGCATGGCGAACAAGGAAAACCATCTTAAGCCCGTCTGAGGATGCTTTCTAATGGTAATATCAGGATTGAGTCGCATATAAAACCAGACAATAAACCAGAACGTCATCATCCCCAGCATCAAATGCAGAGTGACAATAATCGGCATGGTTTTCAGTGCGACTGTCCACATCCCCAATGCCGCTTGGGAAGCCACCAGCAACAGTAAAAACAGGGTTGAGAGAACAGCAACACCGCGGCATTGTTTCTGTGTCCAGGCTGTCAGCGCCATCATCAGTACCAGTACCGCTAAAAAGCCGGCCAAATAACGGTGCCCCATTTCCTTCCAGGCCTTGACGGCATCCAGCGGATGATTTGGAAATAACTGTGCCGCCTGGCTTTTAAAATCCGGCAGATCACTGACCACCGCCTGCCCATAACAGCCCGGCCAGTCGGGACAGCCCAACCCGGCGCCGGACAAGCGCACATAAGCACCCAATACAATCACAATCAAAGCAACAATTGCGGTGAATAAAGTTAATTTTCTAAACATTCTGATTTCTACCTACTTTTAAATAACTTTAGTAACTACTCGGCGCACTTTGAAAAATACCATTTTATATCAGTTACTTACTGAATAAGTGTATGTAACAAGGATGTCACATTCAAGCCTACACGGATGTATTGATAGCGTCTTCTTGAGTAAGTGACTGATATTAAATACCTGAATATGCTGAGCAGTTACGCTTTTCAAAACAACAAGCGTCACTGGCAATCAACCAATTTGCGAGATTCTTAACAACTTTCCAAGGTCTTTTTTCACATCATAGGGATCAAAGCCAGGTTGATATTTCATCATCAGATTTCCCAGAGGATCCATTAAAATTAACCAGCCGCTATTATGTTGCTGCCCAATAATCTTGCGAATCTTTTCCTTGAATGACGAACTCGGCACTACCCGCAGTAAACGTAGGTCTTTCTGCCACCAGCGGCTGGCAACTTGTGGATCAACCTGCTCCATTAACACAACCATTCTTCTGATACGGGTCAAATCCTTGTTCATCATCAGACGTAATTGCCTGGTTTTTAACAAAGCATCCTGACACACTTTGTCGCACTCTTTGTTATCAATGATATTTACCAGCACCCAATGACCACTTAGTTCCGAGATATTTTCGCGGGAAAACTCATCAAATCCTGTCAATTCACTCCGCTCAGTCACAACAACCGGCGTTATCAACTCCCCTTTATTCGTTCCGGTTTTCATCCATTCAGGATGCTGGGACATATACCAGGCAATAACAAACGGTATCACAGACAAAGCAAACAGAATCAGAATAATTCTGCGATTTTTATTTAATTGTTCATTCATGGTTATTCTTAAATCCCAGCCAAATCATCAGGCATGTCAAAGTTAAGGCCAGTCCATACCACTGCATGGCATAGGCAATGTGTTTTTCTGGTGTAATAGTCGTCTTAATCTGCCAATCCCGAATATAGCCTTGTGGTAATTCGGGGGCCAGCTCAAGCTGAAAATCCAGCACTGGATAGCCCAACATTCGGGAGAGGATTTCCGGGTTGATGACTTGCACCACTGAAGGCCAGTGTTCGGCAGGAATATCCGCACCTTCCAACTGGTATGCTACCCGGGGAAAATGATTGACTCTGCCTTCAATACTGACAGGACCGCCCTGGATTGAAATATCCGGCAATACTGTTCTGTCTTTATCCATTTCAATCCAGCCGCGATTGACCAGCACCGCATATGGCCTGGATTTTATTTTTAACGGCGTTAATACAAAATAACCGACCTTGCCTTTTACTATTTGATTATCCAACAAAAACTGATGTTTACTATCATATTCACCCTGAACAACAACTTTTTTATATTCTAGCGCTTCTAATTGTGGGTTTTCGTAAGTGCTTAAATCAATCACCTCACCTCCAAGCGCTATTTGTTGTTCATTAAGATATTGCCTTTTCTCGTCACTGCGCCTTAACTGCCAATTACCCAATGAAATCAACAATCCCATCAGTAAAACATAAACGCACAGGATGAAAACAGACAGATAAAACTCCCTTCCTGCGAATTTGAATTTAATTTTTTTCATTATAAAGTGGTATTCAGCGACAAAATAATTGAAAATGGGATTTTTACCGACAATACATCGTTATGCTCATAAAAATTTTTGTTATATTTGCATTTATATTGATTATCCTGAGCTTGGGCTCTGCACTTTTTCATCTGGTCAAACGTAAAGAACTGGATGAACAAGCTTCCAGAAAAACTGCCAAAGCCCTGACCTGGCGAATCAGTTTGTCGCTGGCACTGTTTATATTAATCTTTCTCGCCTATGCGACGGGGCTGATTAAACCCCAAGGCATTGGTGCCAGAATCCAGAAAATCCGCCAACAATCTTCTGAAATTCAAAGCCCTTAACCCCGTTTTGTTATGCAAAGTACCAAAAAATAACCATTCAGCATAAGTAAGTTTGAATTTCAGTTGGTTGCTTAAGAAATATATGCATTTAGGATATCTTCCTGATTAAATAAAGGATATTTAATTCATATGCACGCTAAGCATTCACATTTCCGCTAAATAAACCAGACAAAAAAAAAGCGCGCTCCCAATCAAGAGCGCGCTTTTTTGTTTTAAGCGGACTGTTTACAGTAAATAAACAAAGATAAACAAGCCTAACCAGACAACATCAACAAAATGCCAGTACCATGCCGCTCCTTCAAAAGCGAAATGATTTTCCGGTGTAAAATGCCCTTTCCAGCTTCTGTAAAGCACCACACTCAACATAATGGCACCGACACAAACGTGAAAGCCATGAAAACCGGTTAACATGAAAAAGGTTGATCCATAAATTCCTGAACCTAATGTCAACCCCATTTCATGGTAGGCTTCATAATATTCAATAGCCTGAAAAATCACGAACAGAAAACCCAATGTTACTGTTGCAATCAAGCCTTTAATCAGTTGATCCCGTTTACCCGCCAGCAATCCATGATGCGCCCAGGTACAGGTTACACCACTGCTGAGTAATAACAAGGTATTGACGAACGGTAATCCAAATGCGCCCATCGGCTCAAACTCACCACCGACTTCTGCAGGGCCGTTCGTTGGCCACATTGCTTCAAATGCAGGCCATAACTCATGTGTTGATCGACCTGGTCCATCACCCAGACCACCTAACCAGGGTACAGACAAATTACGTGCATACCATAACGCACCGAAAAATACAGCGAAGAACATCACTTCTGAGAAAATAAACCACATCATCCCCATTCGGTATGATATCCCGACACCATGGTTATACATTCCGGCTTCACTTTCCGACGCCTGCAAAGCGAACCATCCCGTCAACATCAGAATAAACAGTGATAATCCAAATATCATCATCGTCGGACCCACTGCCGAGCCGTTCAGATAATTGGCAAACCCGGCCAGCATAATCATCAGCCCGGCAGTTCCAATAAACGGCCAGACCGCCTTATGCGGAATATAATAAGCGTCTTGTGTAGACATAACCTTCCCCTATCTTATTGTTTTACTGTTCTATCAGTGTTATCAAAAAAAGTATATGCCAAGGTAATGGTTTTATATCGCTCCGGTAATTTCGGATCAATCACAAACCGTACTGGCATGGTTTTTTTCTCATGTGGCTTAAAGGTCTGCTGAGAAAAGCAGAAACACTCGGTCTTTTTTAAATACTCCGCCGCCAACCCCGGTGAAACACTGGGGATAGCCTGGGCAACCATTTCCTTGTCAGTTTTATTTTCTGCAACAAAATTGACTGTGTAATATTTGCCCGGATGAATTTTCATTTTTTTGGTTACGCTGTAAAAAATCATTGGTGTTGATTCATTCAGTGAAGTCACAAACTCAATGGTCAAATCCCGGCTGGTATCAACCTGGTACTGAGTTTCTTCTGAAATCTGTTCTCCGGTCTTACCGTTAATTCCGGTAATATCACACAACACGTCATAAAGCGGCACCAAGGCATAGCCAAAGCCAAACATGGCCAAGACGACTAAAACCAGCTTGGTTACCAGCTTTTTATTTTTCTTTTGCAACTGCTCATTCATTCGGACATAGCCCGCAAAACAGCAAACACATAAATTGCAAAGGAAATTCCGGCCAAGATGATTGCCAGCAGAATATTTTTCGTTTTCTTTGTCATTTTACCTGAGTAGCCCCGTAAATCCGGGGCTACCTATAACCTCTCTTACAAATGCTCTGAAGGTATTTTTTCAGGTGGTGTAGTAAAGGTATGATAAGGAGCTGGCGAAGGCAATGTCCATTCCAGACCATGTTTGCTTGCCTCTTCCCACACCTCATCCGTTGCCTTTCCTGTACCGCCTCTAATAGTATCAATCACAATATATACAAATAATAATTGACTGAAACCATAGATAAAAGCACCAATACTGGAAATCATATTCCAGTCTGCAAATTGCACTGCATAGTCAGGAATACGACGCGGCATACCTGCCAGTCCCAGAAAATGCTGAGGGAAAAACAATATATTGATGGAAATCGCAGATAACCAGAAATGTAATCTGGCCAGTCTTTCGTTATACATATTCCCCGTCCACTTAGGTAACCAGAAATAGCCGGCTGCCATCAAAATAAAAACAGATGCAGGTACCAAGGTGTAATGGAAGTGGGCCACAATAAAATAGGTATCGTGATACTGTAAATCAGACGGTGCGATCGCCATCATCAATCCGGTAAAACCGCCTAATGTAAATAACACTACGAAGGCAATTGAGAACAGCATAGGTGCTTCAAATGTCATCGCACCTTTCCACATGGTTGCCGTCCAGTTGAAGATTTTAACTCCGGTTGGAATCGCAATCAGCATGGTGGCGTACATAAAGTAGAGTTCACCGGCAATCGGCATGCCTACGGTAAACATATGGTGAGCCCATACGATGAACGACAGAAAAGCAATCGCAGCTGTCGCATAAACCATGGACGCATAACCAAATAATGGCTTACGAGCAAATACCGGGATAATAGTTGATGCCACACCAAAGGTTGGCAGAATCATGATATAAACTTCCGGATGCCCAAAGAACCAGAAAATATGCTGATACAAGACCGGGTCACCACCACCAGCCGCATCAAAAAAGCTGGTATCGAAGAAGCGATCTGTCAACAGCATGGTAACAGCGCCTGCAAAAACCGGCATGACCGCAATCAGCAAAAAGGCAGTAATCAACCAGGTCCATACAAACAAAGGCATTTTCATTAAAGTCATGCCCGGCGCACGCATATTAAAAATAGTCGCAATAATATTGATGGCGCCCATAATGGATGAAATACCCAGTAAATGCACGGCAAAAATCGCAAACGGCAGGGATTTACCGGTTTGTAATACTAATGGTGGATAAAAAGTCCAGCCTGCCGCAGGACCACCACCTTCCATAAACAAGGTGCTGGCCATCAACAGGATACCGGCTACCAGCATCCAGAAACTCATGTTGTTCATTCTGGGTAATGCCATATCCGGAGCACCAATCATCATTGGAATCATCCAGTTTGCCAAACCGACAAAAGCCGGCATCACCGCACCAAACACCATTACCAATGCGTGCATGGTGGTCATGGAATTAAAAAAATGTGGCTCAACAAATTGCATACCCGGCTCGAACAGTTCCGCCCGGATAATCAAGGCCATAGAGCCGCCGACAAAAAACATTGCCAACGAAAACACCAGGTACATCGTCCCGATATCTTTATGGTTTGTGGTGGTAATCCACCTCATAATCCCTTTGGCGGGGCCATGATCATGATGTTCATCATGCTCAGCTATTACAGCAGACATATCAAATACCTCTTAAATTTTTAAACAGATCAGATTGCACAATTAGTAACACAATCTACTCCTCAGAAGACGCAGACGATTGCATTGATTGAATGGCTGAGGGTTGAATCGAATCGCCCACCGAGTTACCCAATCCATTCCGGATAAATGTGGCAACCGCGGCAAAATCAACCGCACTTAGCATCTGTCCAAATGCCGGCATCATGCCTTTACCATTCATCATGATTTCAATCTGTGTATCCATATCGCCTGTCACTATAGGACTACCTTTTATAGCTGGAAAAGTTCCCGGCATTCCAGAACCATCCGGCATATGACAAGATGCACAGTTATTGGCATATACAGCTTCACCCTTGGCAATCAGCTCCTCTTTGCTCCATTCCTTATCCGCTGCACTGGCTTCAGCTGCAGCCGAAGCTTTTTTATCTTCTACCCATTTTTTGTAATCTTCTTTTTCCATCGCAATGACAACAACCGGCATAAAGGCGTGATCTTTACCGCATAATTCAGTACATTGCCCCCGATAGGTACCCGGCTTTTCTATATAAGTCCAGGCTTCGTTGATAAAACCGGGATTAGCATCTTTTTTCCAGCCCAGTTCAGGCACCCACCATGAGTGAATAACATCGGCAGCCGTAAAAAGAAAACGGATTTTTGTATTGATGGGAACGACCAGAGGATTATCAACATCCAGCAGATAATTTTTGACTGTCTTAGGGTCAATATCAGAACCCAGTTGACGGGCTTTATTACTTGCCTCATCCAGACTACTGAAAAAATGAATACCATTATCCAGATATTCATACTCCCATTTCCACTGCCAGCCCGTGACCTTGATGCTCATATCAGCTTCCTGAACATCATCCATTTCCAGCATGGTTTTGGTTGCCGGAATCGCCATACCAATCAGTATCACGGTCGGAATGATGGTCCAGATAATTTCTACAGTTGTATTTTCATGAAACTGCTCAGCTTTATGTCCTTTCGATTTACGGTGATGATAAATCGAATAAAACATAGTACCGAATACACCGATGCCGATAAATACACAGACCCAAAAAATCAGCATGTGTAAATCATACACATCACGACTGATTTTTGTGACCCCTTCGGTCAGATTGAGAGTGTAATCCGCATGAGCAGAACCCAGCCCTAACATCAGCAGGGAAAAGCCAGCGAACAGTTGCCTAGTTTTCTTCACGGAGCAGCCTCCTGGTTTGTAGTTATAAACTTGTTGCATTGAGTGTGATGCCATAAAAAATCATCTGCCCCCTTCCAAAAACAGATGATTTGTAATTGAGTACCTGCCTTGTATTATCCAATCCAAAACAGCCTTAAGCCGTAATTATCACAAATTAACTAAGTAATTCTAACTCATCCTTTATTTTCAAGCCAGTCGCGAAACAATAATCGGGCAATTATTTTACAGTCATATAATATGCGTCCCCACGGAGAGCATCACTGTCATTAAGTTAAGAACATTTATCATT
>CAYLNS010000017.1:16019-23846 GCA_964385115.1 uncultured Methylomarinum sp. | reverse complement strand
GATATAAAAAAGGCGTTTATAAGTCTATAAACGCCAGGAGCTCAAGTCTGAAAACAAAGGGAGCTATTTGTATTCAGCAACATGTATGCCATGTTTTATTTGTTCATAAGCTATTGTTTTGTTATGAGTTTAGGTCGCGGAAAAACCTTTTTTGACGTAGATTTTCCATAATGGTGCGTTAAATAATACTTTTGGTGCGAAAGCATGAAAAACGGGCGATTTTCATTTCCGGTGTTAGCTACCGGAAATGAAAACTATTGTTCATCGTGTAACGAAATACAGCAAAATCAGGTTGCTGATAAAAAGTAATGCCGAAAGCCCTTTCCAGAATAATAAAGGATTGCGCTCTATCATTGGAAGGGTATCCGTTGATTTGAGAAATTCCGGGTTAGGGGTGGACAGGTCGTGGATAAATTCAGACAAGCTTTCGTATCGGGTTTGTGGCGTAATTGAGGTGGCTTTTTTCAATGCGCCGTCTATCCATTGTGGAACCATGATGTTTTTATGAAAACTGGGGACATATTCCAGCTTGGCCAGTTTGACTTTGTCAGGTTTGTCCGGAATATCCCTTCCGAATGGCAGTGAGCCATTAATCATTTCATAGGTGATGACGCCGAGCGAATAAATGTCGGATTTTATCGTACCGCGCTGGCCCAGGTGATATTCCGGTGCGGTATAGTTTAATGTTCCGAGTACATTTTCCTCTTGATTGGTTTCCAGGGGAGTGATTTCTGCAATACCGGCAATTTTAACGGAGCCAAAATCGATGATTTTTACCGTTCCATCTTTGGCAATCATGATGTTTTCCGGTTTTAAATCCTGATGTAACATTTCCATTCGATGAAAAGCGCGCAGACCCTGGGCGATTTGTTCTACAATTTTCCTGACTTTTTTAATTTCGGGTTTGGGGTGGCTGTCCATCCACTCACGTAAAGTCTGGCCTTCTATAAATTCGGTGGTGTAATAAATACAGCTTTTTTTGCGGTCGCTGCCCAGGACTTTAAGGACATTTTTGTGCTGGATGCGCTTGCCGGCCCATTCTTCATGCAGAAAATGCTCAATGTAATGGGTATCATCGTCGTAGAGGATGGAGGGGGTTTTTAAAATAACCTTTTTTTCTGTTTTTGTGTCAAAAGCCAGGTATATTTGCGTGCGTTTGCTGGCGTGGAGTTCTTCTTCAATACGATAGCCATCAATGACCATTCCCGGGCTTAGTGGCGGTGGAAAAGGAAGATTGGCATGACGCCGAATGATTTCATCTTCTTTGGCAATGGGTAATTGCTCGATGCGTAACAGTTGACAGGTCAGGTTGTCGTCGCTTTGGTTGCTGGCGGCCAGTTCTACCAATTGTTTGGCACATTTGTCCAGATCGCTTTCATTCTGGACAATCTTCTTCAGTGTTTTTTCATCAATAAACTCATGCACGCCATCGGTTGTCATGATGAATAAATCCCCCAGTTCCAGAGGGAATGCTTTGTAATCGACTTCCAGTCGGGGTTCTATGCCCATGGCGCGATTCAAATAACTTTTTTCCGGAGAGATATTGATGCGATGATCGCGGGTCATTTGTTCCAGATTGCCTTTTCGCAGGCGGTAAATTCTGGAATCACCGATATGGAAAATATGCCCGGTGGTGGATTTGCACACCAGAATGCTCAGTGTGCTGACCATTCCTTTGGTGGACTCGTAGCGTTGATGCCCCTGGCTGTAAAGCCAGGAGTTGGTCGCCGACAGAATTTTCTGGCCGGCATTTTTAACTGTCCAGGAGTCAGGGGTGCTGTAATAATCACTTAAAAAACTGACAATACAGCACTGGCTGGCTTGTTTACCTGCATCACTGCCACTCATCCCGTCGGCAATGGCAACGGATAAACCTTTATGTGTCAGTATCGGCTCTTCCGGGACTTTGGAGCCAAAGCTGTCTTCGTTTTCTTCTTTGATGCCCTTGTCGCTATGGGCACCGATACTGACTTTTAATGTAGGTTTATTCATGGGTTTAGTCCAGTTCAATCATTTCAATACTGCCATCTTCCAGCACTTCGGCCATGTGTCCGGCAGGCTCTTCAATAAATTGAACCGCGACCAGGACAAACAGCGCACCAATGGCGATTACGGTAAAAAACGTGCTGGCATCAACAAAAGACAGAACAGTTAAGAATAATACCCCGCCCACGTTTCCATAGGCACCGACCATACCGGCAATCTGCCCGGTCATACGGCGTTTGATGAGTGGAACCATGGCAAAAACAGCGCCTTCGCCAGCCTGTACAAAAAATGAGCAGGTCATGGTGAGTAATACGGCGATGGCAACCGGCCATTCCGGGGTGATTTGCGACAGGCAATAGTAACCAATCGACAAGCCGACAATAAAAATAGTCAGCGACAGTTTGCGTCCAAAACGGTCACTAATCCAGCCGCCACCCGGGCGGGCTACCAGGTTCATAAAGGCAAAACCGGATGCCAGTAAACCGGCCTGAACCATGGTGACGCCTTGGGATTCGTGAAAGGTTTCGTAAAAAAACATCGGTAGCATGGAAACAACAGCAAGTTCTGAGCCAAAAGTAATCAAATAGGCCAGATCCAGGATAGCAACCTGCTTGAATTTGTATTTATGAATTTCCTCTATGGGATGGCTCAGGTGCTCTTCATTGACATGAATGATTTTGTAAACATTGTAAAAAAACAACACCCAGATACCGATATAAATACAAATGGCTGCCAATTCGGATAACAGGCTGACACCTTGTGGAGATAATTTCCAGGTCAATAAGGTCAATGTGGCGTACAAGGGAATTGTCATGACGATATAAAAGAACAAATCCCAGATACTGGTGACTTCCATGGCGCCTGCTTTTTTAGGTTTAAAGTAGGTTGAGCCTTTTGGTGTGTCGGTAACACTGAAGAAATAAATGACGGAATATATCAAGGCAATGACGCCGGTGGTTGCAATGGCATAACGCCAGCCTTCATCGCCACCAAACCAAAGTGCCAGGGCGGGTAATGTCATTGAAGCGGCAGCGGAGCCAAAGTTTCCCCAGCCACCATAGATGCCTTCAGCGACGCCGACTTGCTTGGCGGGAAACCATTCGCCGACCATACGGATGCCAATGACAAAGCCCGCGCCCACAAAACCGGTTAAAAAACGGGCAATGGCCAGTTGTTCAAAGCTGTCGGCAAAGGCGAACAAAAAGCAGGGCATACTGCCCAGGGCCAATAAGGTGGAAAAGGTGCGTTTAGGGCCAAATTTATCCACCAGCATGCCGATAATGATTCGGGCGGGAATGGTCAGTGCGACATTTAAAATCAGAATGGTTTTAATTTCCGATTTGGTCATGTGCAGGGTTTCTGCAATCATCAGCATCAGTGGCGCATGGTTAAACCAGACCATAAAACTGATGAAAAAAGCCATCCATGTCATGTGTAATATACGAATATTACCTGAAAAAGATAAAAGATTTAATTTGTTAGAAGACATTTTGATAATAGAAAGATGTTAAAGATATTTAACTACAAGCATTAATGATGCCAACTTTGCATTGCATGGAATTAAAGTGGTCGAGTGGGGTAATGTAATTAAAATGCACCTGTTTGGGGCAAAAAAAACGCACTCAGCAGCTTGTCTTCGCACCAGATTGAGTCGAGAAGAATAATCATGCTGTGGTAATATGTGCCAAAAGGTTTGCATAACAGTGTGTTGCACATGTTGGCATAAACCCTGCTAGATTATGGTATACAGATTTTCCAAGGTGAAGCATGAGTACAAAACAGACATTAGTTGTTATCGGAAATGGCATGGTGGGCCAGCATTTTTTAGAGTCGCTGGTCGAAACCGATTTAAAAAATCAATATGAGATCGTTACCTTTTGTGAAGAGCCTCGGCCTGCTTATGACCGGGTGCATTTAACAGAATATTTTAATGGTAAGTCGGCGGATGATCTTTCGTTGGTCGAGAGCGGTTTTTTTGAAAAGCACAATATCACTGTCCATATTGGGGATAAAGCCACGCAAATAGACCGCAAAAACAAGCGGGTGACCTCTGAAAAAGGTGTCACGATTGACTATGACAAATTAGTCCTGGCAACAGGCTCATACCCTTTTGTTCCACCGGTTCCGGGGCATGACCGGGAAAGATGTCTGGTTTACCGGACTATTGAAGATTTGGAAGCCATTACTGAGGCGGCCAAACAATCCAGGATTGGCGCTGTTGTCGGCGGTGGGCTGCTGGGGCTTGAAGCAGCAAAAGCATTAAAAGACCTGGGATTGGAAACACATGTGGTGGAATTTGCTCCCCGGTTGATGGCTGTCCAGCTGGATGAAGGCGGCGGCGCTATGCTGAGACGCAAGATTGAAGATTTGGGTGTTTTGGTTCATACCAGCAAAAATACCACCAATATCGGTGATGGCGAGCAATGTTTCCATAAAATGACCTTTGCCGATGGTGAAGAGCTGGAAACTGATATCGTACTGTTTTCTGCCGGTATCCGTCCGCGTGACGATATTGCACGCGACTGTGGTCTGGAAACGGGGCCACGTGGCGGTATTGTGATTGATAATTATTGCAAAACCTCTGATCCGGATATTTACGCTATTGGTGAATGTGCCTTGTGGGATGGCAAGATATTTGGACTGGTTGCACCGGGCTATACCATGGCCAGAACGGTTGTATCCAATCTGGCGGGCGGAAGTGAAGAGTTTACCGGCGCCGATATGAGTACCAAGCTGAAGTTGATGGGTGTTGATGTGGCCAGTATCGGCGATGCTCAGGCCAGAACGCCTGATGCATTGGTTTATACCTATCAGGATGGCGCATCAGAAGTTTATAAACGGCTGGTCGTGAC
The DNA here is from genome assembly GCA_964385115.1 of uncultured Methylomarinum sp. GTDB lineage: Bacteria > Pseudomonadota > Gammaproteobacteria > Methylococcales > Methylomonadaceae > Methylomarinum. The sequence continues at coordinate 19,008 of CAYLNS010000017.1, read as the reverse complement.
CGAAGATAAAAAGCATCTGCTCGGCGCTGTGTTGGTGGGTGATGCGGCTGGATACAGCACCTTATTGCAGTATTGCTTGAATGAAATCGAGTTGCCCGAGCACCCTGATTCTTTGATTTTACCCCATCGTTCCGATGAGTCTGTTGGTTTGGGGCCGGATGCTTTACCGGATTCCGCGCAGATATGTTCTTGTTATGATGTGTCCAAAGGGCAGATTTGTTCGGCCATTGAAAATGGTTGTACCACCGTTGCGGCATTAAAGTCCGAGACTCAGGCGGCCACCGGTTGCGGTGGTTGTGCGGCGTTATTGAAATCAGTGCTGGATTGTGAGCTGGAAAAGGCGGGCATTGAGGTCAATACCGATATTTGCGAGCATTTTGCCTATACCCGGCAGGATTTATATAACCTGGTCAGAGTCGGTGAAATCAGAACCTTTGATGAGTTATTGCAAAAGCACGGTAAAGGACGCGGTTGTGAAGTCTGCCGTCAGGCAGTCGGTTCAATTCTGGCGTCTTACTGGAATGAGTATATTCTTAAAAAGGAACATATCGGTGTCCAGGATACCAATGATCGCTTTTTGGCCAATATGCAAAAAGACGGCACCTATTCCGTTGTACCAAGGGTGACGGGGGGTGAATTAACCCCGGATATGTTGATTGCCCTGGGGGAAGTTGGTAATAAATATAATCTTTATACCAAAATTACCGGCGGTCAGCGGGTCGATTTGTTTGGCGCGCGGGTTGAACAATTACCGGCCATCTGGAAAGACCTGATTGATGCCGGTTTTGAAAGTGGTCATGCCTATGGCAAGTCGCTGAGAACGGTAAAATCCTGTGTCGGCAGCACCTGGTGTCGTTTTGGGGTAGATGACAGTGTCGGCCTGGCCGTTGAGCTGGAAAATCGCTATAAAGGTCTCAGAGCTCCGCATAAAATCAAGATGGCGGTGTCTGGATGTACACGGGAATGTGCCGAAGCGCAAGGTAAAGATATCGGTGTTATCGCTACCGAAGGTGGCTGGAATCTTTATGTTTGCGGGAATGGTGGCATGAAGCCGCGTCATGCCGACTTGTTCGCCACTAATCTGGACAAAGAGACATTAATCAAATACATCGATCGGGTGTTGATTTATTATGTCCGTACGGCTGACAAGCTGCAAAGAACATCGGTCTGGATGGAAAACATGGAAGGCGGACTGGATTATCTTAAATCAGTTGTGATTGATGACAGGCTGGGTATTTGTGATGATCTGGAAGCCCAGATGCAGCATGTGATTGAAACCTATCAATGTGAGTGGAAAACAACGATAGAAGATGAAAGCAAGTTGAAACATTTCCGTCAGTTTATCAATAGTGATGAAACCGATGATAATATTGTTTTTGTCGAAGAACGAGGTCAGATTCGTCCGGCAACAGAAGATGAACGCAAACATTTTAAATTAGTGGAGGAAGCTTAAATGAGCCAATGGATAGACGTTTGCAGCGTTGATGACCTTGAACCGGAGTCAGGTGTTTGTGTGTTGCTTGACGGCAAGCAAATAGCCATCTTTTATTTTCCATTGACGGATGAAATCTACGCGATTAGCAATTACGATCCGTTCAGTAAAACCAATAGTCTTTCCCGGGGAATGGTCGGGGATTTGCAGGGCGAACCAATGGTTGCAGCGCCTTTGTACAAACAGCATTTCAGCTTGAAGACAGGGGTTTGTCTGGATGATGAGACGGTAAAAGTTGAAACTTATCCCGTTCGCGTGGAAAATGGTCGAGTTGAAATCTGTATTGCGGAGTAAATCATGAGTTACCTTTATTATATTGCCGATGTGTTCACCCAAAAGGTCTTTAATGGGGCTCAGATTTGCGTTTTTCCTGATGCAGAAGGGCTTAATGATGAGCAAATGGCAAATATTGCCAAGGAATTTAATCTGTATGAGACGGTTTTTGTGTTTCATCCCGAAGATGAAACACACCGGCGTATTCGCGTTTTTTCACCCCAGGGTGAGCGGGACTATGCTGGCCATCCCATTGTTGCGACAGCCTATGTATTAGGCTATTGTGGAGATGTTAAATTAACAGACGGGGTGACCTCAGTTGTTTTTGAACAGAATAGCGGGCCGGTTGATGTCAATATCACCGGTGAAAACGGCAAGCCGGTTTTTATTCAGTTCAGTAACAAGGTTTCATCAATAATTGATCGTTTCGTACCGTCTGATGAAGAGCTGGCGGCATTGTTATCCATCAAGGTGGCGGATTTGGATCACAAGAAATATGCGCCGCGACTGGTTTCCTGTGGAACGCCGTATCTGATTGTTCCGTTATGGAATTATGAAGCGGTTAGAAATGCCCGCTTTAACTATACGGCCTGGAGCCAGTCTACTGCTCCGCAAACAGCGGCCCAGGAAATTCTGATTTTTTCACCAAAAACACCTTTTCCTGACTCAGATTTTAATTTACGTCTGATGGGGCCTAATATCGCAATCAACGACGATCCTCCGGTTGGTAACTCTTTACCGGCTTTTGCATCTTATTTGTGCTCATTCGATTTTATCCAGGAAGGCACTTTTGCCTTTGCTGTTGATAGAGGAGATGAAACTTCCCGTCGCAGCGTCATCAACATTGAAATGGATAATAAAGGTGGTTCGCAATTACCCGTCAGGGTTGGCGGCGAGGCGGTTATCTTTGCTGAAGGAAAAATCTTAATCTAAGTGGCAGAAAAAGAACTCTGAGGGAAGATAAAAATATTCTCTCAGGGTTCCTTTTAAAAGATGGTTGTCCTGTAAATCATTATTGTAGAATGATTTGGCTTGTCGACCTATTGTGAGTGTTAGGGGGTTGTTTCGCTTTTTGGAAGTATTTGAAAATGGCTGATGAATGGGAGTTGTTTAGTGCGCATCAAGAGGATGTACGTAGGCGTCTGGATTCGCTGGTAAGGGCTGTCTTTGTGCTTGCAAATGGTATGTTGGCGATATCAATTGGTATTTTTGTCAATAGCCCTA
>CAYLNS010000017.1:0-15919 GCA_964385115.1 uncultured Methylomarinum sp. | reverse complement strand
TAAATGGTGGCGGCACCGGGGATCGAACCTGGGACCTCGGGGTTATGAATCCCGCGCTCTAACCGGACTGAGCTATGCCGCCACTGAAAGAACTTCAAAAAGCAGGCGCTCTTGAAGTAAGAGCGCGTATTTTAAGGGGTGATTTGTCAGTTGTCAAACATTAAAACGGAAATGAATGACATCTCCATCCTGGACAATATAGTCTTTTCCTTCAAGGCGCCATTTTCCGGCATCTTTAGCGCCTTGTTCACCGCCACAATCAATAAAATCCTGGTAAGCAATCACTTCGGCCCGGATAAATCCTTTCTCAAAATCGGTATGAATAACGCCGGCTGCTTGTGGTGCGGATGCGCCTTTGGGTATGGTCCAGGCACGGACTTCTTTGACACCGGCAGTAAAATAGGTAGACAGGTTGAGCAGTTCGTAAGCGGCTCGGATGACCCGGTCAAGACCCGGTTCGTCCAGTCCCAGGTCATCCAGAAATTCTTTTTTCTCATCGTCATCCAGTTGCACGATTTCCGCTTCAATGGCAGCACAAACCGGAACAACCTGAGCGCCTTCCTGGGCTGCCAGGTTCTGCACCTGTTCCAGGTATGGATTGTTTTCAAAGCCATCATCCTGAACATTGGCAACATAAAGAACAGGCTTGATGGTAATCAGGCAAAGTTCTTTAATGAGTTTCTGTTCGTCTTCGGAAAGCTCCAGAGAACGGACGGGCAGGCCTTGATCAAGGTGTGCCAAGACTTTTTCCAATACATTTTTCTTGGCAAGCTCGTCTTTATTGCCGGATTTTGAGCCTTTGGTGGCGCGTTGCAGGGCTTTTTCAACCGTGGACATATCAGCCAGTGCCAATTCAGTATTGATGACATCAATATCCCCTAATGGATCGACTTTGCCGGAAACATGCACAACATTGTCGTCTTCAAAACACCGGACAACATGAATAATGGCATCGGTTTCACGGATATTCCCCAGAAACTGGTTTCCAAGTCCTTCGCCTTTGGAGGCGCCTGCAACCAGACCGGCGATATCGACAAATTCAATGGTGGTGGGCAGCGTTCTTTCCGGATTGACAATGGCGGCCAGTTTGTCCATTCTGGGGTCGGGGACCGGGACAACGCCAACATTCGGGTCAATCGTACAAAAAGGGTAATTTTCTGCTGCAATAGTTGCTTTGGTTAATGCATTAAACAGCGTTGATTTACCCACATTAGGCAAACCAACAATTCCACAATAAAGTGCCATAGAGTTCTCTAGAAAAATAAGATTCAGGGGATCCGGTAGACCGGGGCAGGCGTCGCTGTTGATTGATAATTTAGCGGTGCCTAAAACAGGCCGGTTATTATACAATTGATTCGATAAATCTTAAACTAACGAATGATAAGAATAATTACGGTTAGGAAGGGGGACACAATGAGCAGGGTTTTATGGGTAAGTATTTTGATGTTGATTTCGGTATCCGGATATGCCGATTGTCAAAGCGAGCGGGTTAAGGTTCAGGTATTAGGCTCAGGCGGGCCTGAAATAGATGATGGCCGGGCTTCCAGCAGTTATTTGATCTGGCTGGATAATAAGGCCACTATTTTGCTTGATGCCGGTTCCGGCAGTTCATTCAATTATGAAAAATCAGGGGCAAAACCAAATGATTTAAAAATCATGTTGTTTTCCCATTTGCATGTGGATCACAGTATTGAATTTCCGGCCTATATCAAAGGGTTTTTCTTTACCGGCAGGAAACAGGATTTGTTAGTGTTTGGCCCGACCGGGAATTCGTTATTACCGGCGACTACGGCTTTTGTCGACAAATTTTTTGCTAAAAAAGGTGTGTATCCTTATTTGAATGAATATATCAATTCCAGAAAAAGAAGTGCTTATAAAATCAAAGCAACGGATATTGATGTAAAAAAGAAAGTTGTAACTCAGGTTTATAAAGATAATGATTTTCAGATATCGGCCGTTCCTGTTCATCATGGACCTTTGCCTGCATTGGCCTGGCGTATTGATGTAGCCGGTTGTAAGCTGGCCTTTTCCGGGGATATGAATAACCGTTATAACACCTTGGTTAAAATAGCCGCAGAAGCGGATTTGTTAGTCGCTCACCTGGCCATTCCTGAACAGGCTACTGGTGTTGCCCGCAAATTGCATATGCCGCCTTCAGTGATTGGCAAAATTGCAGGAGAGGCCCATGTAGACAAGCTGATTTTGTCGCATCGTATGAAGCGGACCTTGGGTAAGGAAGGTGAAGCCAGGCAGTTGATAAGAAAATCTTACCAGGGACCGATTTTTTTCAGTGATGACCTGGATTTTTTCTATCCGGATGCTTTGTAGATTTTGCAGAAAAATAAATTTGGCTTGCTTTTTAAGTCTGGATAGGGGGATACTTGGGGCGTCTTATATTATGAAACAAAGAGTTAGAAGACATGTGATTAAAATATAATAAAAAAACCGGAAAACCGGGGAGGTCGATATGATCAATTTTGAACTTGCTCTTACATTGTTTATCGTACTGGTGACGCTTTTTGCGGTGGTTTATTGGATGCAAAAACCGGCAAAAAGAGAAAAGCGAATCAAGCAGGATCATGAAACGCTGAAACTGGCCAGGCATTTAAACTGCGATATTCGTCAGCCTGAAAATCTACGCAAAGTAGGTCTGAATGAATTACATATCAGGCGGGATGGGGCGGAGATTATTGATAAAGAAGTCAAAAATCTTTTTTATTTTATTCTTGGGATTATCTTTGTTTATCTTATTTTGGCCATCTTTTTATTCAAACAGCAGCTAGATGGTATTGCAATTGGCGCCATTATATTCGCTGGTTTTTGTATTTTTTTCCTGTTCCGTATCGAAGCAAAAATAAAACAAGGGCGACTTGATCTGGAAGATTTAACTCGTGCGGTGGAAGCGCATGAACAGGATTATCAAGCTGAACGCGCTAATGTCAAGACTGTCAGCCTCGGCGCAACGTCTGGAGAACAGTCAACTAAAATCATATCGCGTTATATAAAGCCTTTGCAGGAATTACTGGCCTTGGCTGATAAATTTAGTGAGGTTGTGCCTGAAGATGCGACTTTGAAACGGCATTTTATGACGCAGTTATTGTTTGAAACGGAACAAACCCTGCCGGAACGCCCCACGGACTCTACGTTAAAAAGGCATTATGATGCCATGCTGGAAGACTTGTTAAGCCAGAAACTGGAATCTCTGAAAAATACAGATTCACCGACAGCACAGATTGTTGTTACCCAAAAGGAAGTTGTGGTTGAGCCTAAATTACCTGAGGATTCAACACTCAGACGACATTTTATTACTGAAATCAGGATGAGTATTGAGCAGCAATTAGGCATGCCCAGGCCGACTGACTTTAACCTGAGAAGGCATTTTGATACCTTGGTGCAGTCCTTGCTGGATAAGGAATTGGAAGAGCATTATTCTTAAAAAAGTAATCAGGCGAGAAGTTATCTTCTCGCCTGTAAAGTATTGCTTACATCAAGGGTAATAATTGTTCCAGCAATAAACCATTGGTGGCCAGTATTTGTTTGGGAAATATTCCCGGCCGCCCTTTAAAATCAGTTACGGTTCCGCCTGCTTCCAATACAATTAATGCTCCCGCAGCTACATCGTAAAGGTTAAGTTCCTGTTCCCAGAAGGCATCAACCTGACCGTCGGCAACTAGGCACAAATCCATTGCTGCCGAGCCAAAACGCCTTTGTCCGGTTGTTAGCTGGGCAATGCGACAAAAACGCTCCAGGTTATTGTCTTCAAGATAGGAACGCAAGCAGGCAAAGCCGGTGGCGATCATCGAGTTGGCCAGTTCGGTTTCAGCGGAAACGTGAATCGTCTGGCCATTTCGTGAAGCGCCCAGGCCTTTTTGAGCGCAGTAATAATCATCCAGGGCCGGAGCATATACCGCGCCAAAAACCATGTCTTTATCTATTTCCAGGGCTACGCTGATAGACCAGAAATACTGCCCTTTAGCAAAGGAATGCGTACCATCGATGGGGTCAACAATCCAGCGGTTGGTCTGGTTTTCGGTTTTTCCAGACTCCTCACCCCAAAAGCCAAATTCGGGATAGGTTTTAGTCAGTTCTGATTTTAAAAATGCTTCAACAGCCACATCGGCAGCTGTGACCAAATCCCGGGAGCCTTTTTTGTTGATTTCAAGACTGGCTTGCTGAAATTGCTGCATGGCAATATCACCCGCCTGGCGAATAATTTTTTCAATAACACTAGGGTCTATAGACATGAAATATCCTGATATTTAAAACAAAAGCCAAGTGTCTAATAAGAATTAGGTGCTTGGCTGAATTGGCTGGAAACTCTACCGCCTGATGCGATAATTTACAACTGTTTTTCGCTGTCGGGGATGTGCCATTGCAATGGATATTTATCAGTGACGTACTTCAGGTAAGCAGCCATTTTTTCGGCAATCAGTTTTTGTCTGACACGGTCTTTAATGGCGTTAAAGTCCTTATTCTCGGAAGGTTTACGACTGACGATGGTAATGATGTGCCAGCCTTTATCGGTTTTAATAATCGGGCTTATTTCATTGTCTTTAAGTGATTTTAGTGCTTTTTCAATGGCCGGGCTGGCGCTGCCTTCGGTAAGCCAGCCCATATCACCCGAACGCTGGCGGCCATAAGGGTCGATACTGTACTGACCTGCCAACTCAAACAGACTTTCCCCGTTCAGAATACGTTGATGTATTTTTTCGGCTTCTTCCTGAGAGGATAAAACAATTTGCCCTATTTGTCGGCGTTCCGGAATGTAGCCGATTTTAGGATGTTTCTGAAAATAATCCAGTAATGTATTTTCATCGGGAATCCATTGTTTTTCCTGTTCGGCCAGCAAGATTCTGATGGCCAGATTATGGCCAAAATCCTGTAATTGGGCGTTGATATCAATGCCTTGTTGCTCAGCGGCTTTAGCCAGCAGTGTCAGGTCTATCCATTCTTCAACCTTGTCCTGTATTTGTTTTTTGTCCGGCTTTGACGGGGCATTCTCCGGAACCAGGTCACCATAACGAATCACCAGATTATCAGCGCTTGCCAGTACGGTATTGGTGGCAGGCTGTTTGTCCAGGCGGGCATAAAATGTCTGCAAGCCCGCCTGTTGACGAAGTTGTGTAATCTTATCCTGTTTGATTGTTTTGAAATGTTGAGCAATATAGGCTGAACGAGCCGCTTTTAACGCATCTGTCTGGCCTTGGGTGTTTTCCTTGAATTGTTTCTCAACCGACTCTGGAATTTGTATGTTTTGACTGAGCTGTAGCAGGTAGCGTTGGGCCAGTAAAGCTGTTTTGAAATTGCTCATTTCCTGTTTGAACAATGAGCTTTCAGGAATTTTCTGATCGACGGCTTCCTGATACAAGGCTTCGGCTCTGGCCAGTCTTAATAATAAATCGCCTCGTAAATAGGCCTGATCTTTCTCATCCATGGCTGGAAACTGGCTGGCAAAGGGCGCGGCCTGTAGTGCGGATTCCAGTTGTTGTTCGGTCACTTTGCCTGAATCCCCGATGGTGACGAGAACCGCATCGGCAAAACAGTTGGAAACAGATAAAAAAATGAGCAATAAGCAGCTTGAAAATAGTGTTTTCATGTATTTGTAGAAATTGATTGGAACAAGAGATTAGCTCTGCAGTTAGTTAACCCGGCCTTACCGGCATAGATCTGTAATGGTAAAGCTGGGTAACTAACAGAGATTAAAAGAAGGGAAGAACTAAAAAGAGGGCAGGTGCGGCAATGTGCTACACCTGCCTGGATATTATTTTAAGTTTTTTCCTCCCAGATCATGGGCATTTCCATGAATCCAGCTGATAGCTGCATCCAGGTCATCTTTGATTTTTTTACCTTTCCAGGTCAAGGCTTCGGCCACTAATGGTACACCTGTTTTATTGACTTCATGACAGGATGCGCACAGTAACGGGCCATGACTGCCATCAGGATTGTACTGGGTTGCCTGTTTGTAGGTAGTGGTGTCCACATCAGGCGTTACAGGGTACAAACCGTGGATAGACTCATGACAGGCCTGACAAGCGAGACCGGCATGGCCTTTTGCATAACGCATTTGGCTGTATTTTCCGGGCTGGTTGATAGGGAAGGCTACACCGCCTTGTCCTTCAACAAAAGGGGCTTCATGACAATCTGCACAATGAGGAACGCCAGGTGATAACCAGTAGTCTTTACCATCACTGGCAGCCGTATATGGAACCGCGGTAATGCCGGTTGCATCTTCGGGTAAATCCAGTTTGGCCAGTTTAGCTGTTGGATTGGCCGACAGGATAACGACATTGGCATCACCGTCTTCATCCTTGCGGATTAACGGTTTTCCATCTTTAGTCGCAATAACGGCAATGTCTGGAACCATACGTTTTTTCGACCAGGTCTGGAGAATGCCTGATTTCCCTGGTGTGTCATGTCCGTCTTTATCTAGAACAACTTTAGGGTCAAGATACTTACTGACCAGTGTTTTACTATCAACACCAATGGCCAGGGCAATCTTGTCTAAAGGCAGGTTACGAATAGTTTCTCCGGTTTGCTGAAAGGCATTTTGCAGATTATCTCGCTGGTACAATTCACGGGATAACTGGTTGTGGCAATTGGTACACCACATGCCTTTGCCCCCTTCACCGTTACCAATTTTGGAGACATTGGCCTGCATCCATTTACCGATGGCATTCAGATGCTCAGGAGTGCCTACGCCGTCCTTATCTTTATTGGGGTTGGAGTGGACATCACGTCCTGCAAAACAGCCGCCAGCGGTATCCCGGTTGTCGGCATTGGCATAGGTGTTTTCACCGGTCGGGGTGATGGGGTAGCCATCCATGCTGCCATCCTGTCTGTGGGCCGGGTGACAGCCAGCACAGGTGCCGGTTCTACCCTGTGAATCAGGTAGCGGTCTCATCGTCTGGTGCACGCGGTGTAAAGCCTCGGATAAAGCAACAATCGGCGTATCCCAGGATTCACGTTTTTTGCTGCCACTGAGCACTTGGGCAATGCCTTTTGACTGTAAAACACCGATAACATTGTCGGCATGACATTGTTGACACAGCACCGGGTCGCTTCCCAAGCGGTTTTGGGTTGAACGGCTGGCTGGGTCGTAGTTGGCTAAAAACTGTGTACCGTGACGGGCGTCATGGATTTGCAGGATGGAAATGGAGGTGGCTTTCAGGTCGGCCATATAGTCGGTGGCGCCTAAGCCTTTCCAGAAAGCTTTTTCCTGCTTATATAAAGTAAAAGAATTGCCATTGGCATTTTCATTGGAATGACAGTTGGCGCAATTAGGAACATCAATCGGGTTGGTGCCGACAAATTTAACAGGCTTGCCGGTATGGCTGTCGATAACGGGCTTGCCGCTTTTAGCGTCAACCAGGCCCACCCAGGCTTCTTGATAAGGACGGATGTCACTTTCGACGATTTCCAGCGGACTCTTTTTCATCAGTTCATCATAAAAAGGGGTCAGCGGCAATCCCAAAGCATCCCAGATGCCGGGGTTAGTCAATACGATGGGAACATTGTCCAGTACCGATGATTTGGTATAAACAACGGTTCCGGTATCGCCGGTATAGTGTAAATGACCATTTTTAATCGGTTGACCGGATGGACCGGCGTCGCGTGGAATCGGCAGTTCAATACCAATACGCAGTTTCTCACTGTCTTTACTGGTATTTTTAGGGTTGCTGCCTTTCAGGTCTTTATAAATATAAAGATGGGTGAAATAGGCATTACCAACATTTTCATTGTCGCTGTATTTGCCATCCTTATTAACATCATAAGGAATATTCCAGTAGGCCAGCTTGGTCCCTTCAGAAAAGGTATTGTCGATATGGCCATATTCCAGCTTCATGCGTTTTTTGCCATCAACCAGAATAGTCGGGTCGTTGGGGTCAGCTTTTAGCAGTCGCGGAAAATCATACGGGCCGGTAGCGGTTTTAACCACCTGGCTTTGAATGGAATTGTAAGGGGGCAGGATGCAACAATAAGAAAAATCAAAGCCGGTACAGTGCATCCCCAGTTCATAGTTGATGGTGATGTTGTAGTCGTTTTTAGGTTTTTGTTTTTGGTCGGTAATATTTTCAACCGGCCCGTTGCGAATCAGGTTAAACATTTCCTGCGGGTTTTCCTGTTTCGCCTGTTGATTATCTGTATTGAATGGAATAACACGCGCATGGCCGGTCTGACTGAGTAACAGGCCGGCAGCGAGAAGATATAAAGTACGGGGTTGCATGAACTACCTCCTGAGCTGGTAATAATAGTGGGCTAATTGGCGGATATCCTCGTCGCTTAACTGTTCAGCAATCAAACGCATACGAGCATAGATATCGTTATGACGAGTAGCGGTTTTATACTCAGTCAATGTTGTAACAAAATAACCAGGCTGTTGTCCAGATAAAGCTGGGATATCCTGTTTTTCCCCCTGACCGTTACGGCCATGACAGGTGAAACAAGCAGGGATGATTTTCTTACCATTGCCCCGTGTTACCAGTCTCTCAGCCTTTTCCAGAGAGGCTTTTTTATCAGCTTTGTTTTCAGGAGCCGGTAGCGATGCGAACCAGGCGGCAAGGTCGGCAGAATCCTGTTCGCTTAAACCTGCCGCCACCGAATTCATCAGCATATGGGTGCGTTTACCGTCGGCATAGTCACGTAATTGCTTATAGGTATAAGTGGCCAGCTGACCCGACAAAGAAGGATAGCTATCAATCTGGCTGATACCATTTTCGCCGTGACAACCGGCGCAGGTTTGCGCCAGTTGTTTGCCTTTTTGTGCATCACCTTGTTTTACAAATTCCAGCAGTTCAGGTGTCCAGGCAATATTGCTGGATGGCTCGGCATGTGCGACGAAGGGTGTGAATATCAGGATTAGTGAAAAAATGCGTCTCATATTAATATCCCCATGCGCTTGAGTCGAAAGTATCCAGGAAGAAAAACTGCAGAATCGGAATACCGAAGCTGATCAGCATTAAAACAGCGATGACCTTGTTCCATAATTTAATATCATTCAGATAATCGGGAATCGGGTCGACCGGGTGTAATGGTTCAGCATATTCCACTTCTCCTGTGTAGACTTCATTCGTTGGATTAAACTGAGTCTTAAAGAGTAAATACACAAACAGACAGGCCGATGATAATAGAACCAGTCCACCAAAAATCATCGCCAGTTCATAAGGCTCCCATGACAAGGTCAATAGATTATTATAGACAACGGCTGAAATACGACGGGGTTGTCCCAATAAACCCAAGACATGCCAGGGTGTGGTTAAAATACTCATACCGATAAACCAGGTCCATAGCTGTACCAATGCCAGGTTTTTGGAAAATAAAGGCTTTTTCGTCAAAATAGGCCAGATGTAATAAGCAATGGCAAAATACATGATGACCGTGGTTCCGGCAAAAATAAGATGGAAATGACCGGGAACCCAGGCGGTATTATGAATCATGGCATTCATTGCATAACTGGCATTGATAATGCCGCCAAAACCACCAAAAATCAGCATCAGCAAAGAAAGAATAACGGCCAGAACCATGGGGTTGGTCCATGGTAGCGTGCCTATCCAGCCAAACATGCCCTTACCGCCCCTGAGTCTGCCGGCAATTTCCAGAGAAGCAATAACGGTAAAACCGGTCAGGAGAGTTGGAATAGTGACGATGAACGTCCCGATTCCGTGAAGCATTTTCCAGCCCTTTGCCTGTTCAGGGTCCATGTATAAATGGTGAAAACCAATTGGCAGACTGAAGACCACCAGCACGATAAAAGCAGCCCGAGCAGCTTCTTCACTAAACAGATAAGCACCGGCCTGTTTAGGAACGAAAACATAAAAAGCCGTATAAGCTGGAATGAGCCAGAAATAAACGATAGGGTGCAGCGTCCAGGCAAACAATGTTCGCGCCAGCCCCGGATCGATGGTATCGGTCCAGCCCAGAGACCAGGGCAGTAATAAAAATACTGATTCCAGCGCGACGCCGGCACTGGTCCATAACCATAGCAGAGCATTGAAAGTGGTGGCAAACATGGCCAGCGGCACCGCTTTGCCGGGATTATCATTTTTCCATTGCAGAAACATGACAATCATAATCGCACACCAGACCCAGGAACCCACGATGAGTAATGTGGCGCCAATATAAAACAGATGATGCGCCTGAACCGGTGGATAAAAGGTGTACAGAACTGAAGCTTTTCCTGTTAATAATGGAATAGCCGCCATGACGGTTCCCGCCAGACTGACCCAGAATCCAGCCCAGGCCAGTTTTGGGTTCCAGACAGGTCTTTTTAAAGCGGTATTGGCAACAAAATAACCGAACCCCATAATAAAAAAGGTGGTCAGTACATAAGCCATGAGTACACCATGGGTACTGACAGAAGCAAAATATACCGTGGGTGAATCTAACGCTTCAATTAAACCGCTGCGTTCAAGAACCTGGTACTCGCCCATGAAGCAGGCCAGAATAAAAGCGATAAAGGCGACTGAGATATTGTAGAGCGCCAGTTGTTTTGCAGTATTATCATTCATTGTCTGCAGCTCCTGTTGAAAGTGGGTGTTGGGCCAGCCATTGTTGTTTTTCCATCACTTTAATCCGGCTCCACATCTGGTCGTGTCCCAGACCGCAGTATTCGTTACACAATACAGGGTAGTCTCCTGGAATCGGGAAAGAGGTCTCTATCTGGGCGACAAACCCGGGGACCACCATGGTGCTCATATTAGTCATGGGGATATGCACGCCATGTAAAACATCAATACTTACCCAGCGGAAAATAAGTCTGGTTTCTGACGGGACAATAATTTCTTTAGGGAAAAAAGAATATCTGCCGGCAACCATGCGGACCACAATGTTGCCTTCAGCATCAACTTTGGGGCCTAAATTATCTTCAGCAAATTCTTCGCTTAAATGCAGGCTGGCCGAATCAATCGTTTCAACATTACTGGGAGCGTTGACCCCATGGAACATTGCTTCAAACATGATAATGCCAACAAAAAAGGCGCAGATGACTAAGACAATCTGCGCCCATTTTTTTTCAAGTGGATCGATATGCATAATAATCTGCCTCTAATTGATGATTCCGCGGGGGATGAATACCCCATAATAAAGAAACAGCCAGGCCAGCACCATGCCGACACCCACGATTAACATCAATGCCCATGTGCCAATCGGTGCACTTTCCAGTATTTTTTTGCGTTCTTGTTCACTTATTTCAGTCATGGTGCCTCCAGGGAGAGTTTGTTTATTATATTTTAAAATACTAATTTATATCTGATGTTTTATTTTGTCAATATTTGTCCGTTTCAGAGTTTGCTTATTCAGGCAGCATCTCTACAGGGAACAGTTTTTAAGAATATAAGCACACCGATTAGTGAATGAGTTTTAACTTGAGAACGACTATTAAATAGTTACGTTATCAGGCTCACTGAATAATCGTTGAGTCTTTAAAAGTGTAGACTAATTGGCAGATATTTATAAAAAGTTTATTCGCTTGAGCTGAAATGTAGGAAAAATTCCTTTTTTACGAGGTGCTCTGGTTAATGAAACCTGAGCTGTTTATGATGGTTTTTTTGATAAAACCAAAGAAGTCGGATGAAAAAGCTACAACAATTTATACCGTTATTATACCTGTTAGCGGGACAGTCAGCGTTTGCACAAGAGCAGAAGACTGTCAAGTTACAGGATGTGGAAGTGGTTGGAGTCACCCCTTTATTAGGCTCAGGGATTCCCGTCAACAAAGTACCCGTACCCGTGCAACGGGCAACGGCAAAACAGCTTGAAGAGTCGCAAAGCCTGTCATTGGCCGATTATATGAATCGTTATCTGGGCAGTGTCAATATTAATAGCGCACAGAACAACCCCTTTCAGCCGGATGTTCAGTTCAGAGGGTTTACGGCATCACCTTTAATGGGGCTGCCTCAGGGCTTGTCTATTTATATGAACAGTATTCGTTTTAATGAATTTTTTGGCGATACCGTCAATTGGGATTTGATTCCGGAAGGCGCGATTGACACCATGACCTTGCAGTCGGGATCTAATCCGGCTTTTGGTTTGAACAGTCTGGGGGGAGCCTTGGCGATGAGAACCAAAACCGGTTTCAGTGCGCCAAAGCATCAACTGGAAGTCAGTGGTGGTTCCTGGGGGCGACATTCTGAAGAAATCACTAGCGGCTGGAATAATGGTACCTGGGGTTATTTCCTTGATGCCCGTTATTTTAACGAAGACGGCTGGCGTGATTTTTCCAATAGTGAAGTGATGCAAGGGCTGGCGACATTAAGCTGGCGTGGTGATGTGTCGAGTCTGGATTTGACGCTGGCATCAGCCGATAACAATCTACGGGGAAACGGCACTATTCCGGTTGAGTTGCTTAGGCTCAGGCGGGATGCTGTCTTTACGCAGCCCGATCAAACTATTAATCGTTTTTTTCTGGCCTCGCTGGAGGGCAGTCATTGGTTTAATGACCATATTGAATTGTCGGGCAATATGTATTTTCGGCGATTGAAGACCAACAGTCTGAATGGTGATGGCAGTGAATACCAGGATTGTGCTGGTTTAGTTTGTGATGAAGCGGGGGATCAGGTGCTGGACTTGGCCGGCAACACAATCCCGTGGAGCGATGATGTTGATGGAGGGACAAAAAATACCTCAACAACTATTCAACGTTCATTTGGTTTTGCCTTGCAAACGGCTTTTGATTATCAAATTATGGCGCATGAAAATCATTTCATCACAGGAGCCACCTATGATCAAGGTAATGTACATTACAGTGCGGATAGTGAGTTAGGCGCATTAAATGCTCAGCGTGGGGTTGATGGTTCAGGTATTAAAGCTGAGGAATCACATGTGCGATTAAATACCGAAACCGAGCATTACGGTATTTTCTTTTCCGATACTTTTTCTGTCACCGATAAACTGGATATTACCGTAGCTGGGCGTTATAACCAGACCCGTATAGCCTTGATGGATCAGGATGGCACTGAACTGAATGGAAAGCATGTTTTCCAACGCTTTAATCCATCGGCCGGTTTAACCTATCAATTTATGCCGGAATTAAGCTTCTATGGAAACTACAGCGAATCAGCCAGGGCGCCAACACCAATGGAGTTAAGCTGTGCTGACCCTAATGCACCGTGTAAATTACCCAATGCCTTTGTTTCCGACCCGGCATTGAAGCAGGTTGTGGCCAATACCTGGGAAGCCGGTTTCAGAGGCCAGTTCCGTCATGTTCTGGATGGCCATTTAAGTTGGAGCGCTGGTGTATTCAGGACGGAAAACAAGAATGATATTATTTTTCAAAGTACTGGTGGGGTAGTTTCCAATACAGGCTATTTTACCAATGTCGGTAAAACCCGTAGACAAGGGATAGAATTAGGTTTGCAGGGTAATTTCTTTGACGATTTGAGGGTTTCTGCCAACTATACCTATATGGAAGCGACTTTCAGAACCCCGTTCTTATCCAACAGTCCCAGCCATCCTGATGCGGATGCCAATGGGGATATTCAGGTTAAACAAGGTGATTTCATCCCTGGTATTCCACGTCAGATGTTTAAAGTCGCTCTGGATTACGATGTAATTAAAGGTATGACTTATCTGGATCGCTGGACCATGGGAACTGATATTATTTATAACGGTTCGCAGTATTTACGTGGTGATGAGAGCAATCAAGGGAGTAAACTAAATGCCTATGCTGTGGTTAATCTTAGGACAGAGTTCCAGTTTAATAAACATTTTACTTTGTTTGCCAGGGTAACCAATCTGTTTGATACTCAGTATAAAAACTTTGGCCAATATGCTAACACAGGGGATGTGTTAACCGATGCTTTGGGTATTAGTGACAAGGATACCCAGTTTGTGGGTATTGGTGCCCCCAGAGCAGGATGGGTGGGTATCAGGCTTTCGATGTAGAAAGCTGAAAGATGGGAAACAAGGATGTTTCCAGGAGAGCTTATGCTGTGATGGCTTGGTTTTTCTTGCAGGCAATAAAAAGCCCGCTGAACGCGGGCATCTCCAGTTTATTCTTATTATTATTCTGGATTGTATGCTTGCCTTGCGGCAGAGTAGTAAACCAAGCTGTTACTTTATTTATAATTGTTATTATCAAGCCTTTTTACAGGCCGCTCTCCTCCTCAAAACGACTTAAAGTCGAACTCACTCCTTAAGTTGCTGACGATTTTATATCAAAAAAAAGACCACTGTCCATCAAAAAAAATGATTTTGCCTTAAAAAAGGTATCGACTCAAAATTATTGTTTTAAATACAGTTGCTTAGATGTATTAGATAGCTCTAATGTATGAAGGTTTGTGGCAAAAACAGCCGTTACAATAATTGTTTGCGTTGTTGATCTTCCTGTCTGAAATGGTTTAAGCGTTCGTCCAGGATGGCTTTCAGGTAAAAATTAAGATTTTTGGATTGCTGGGCCAGTTTGATTTGTAAAATGGCTTGATGGGTGTTTCCCAGGGAATAATAATATTCAGCCAGAAAACGGTGGGATTCAGCTTCAAGGCCGGAATCAGCATAGCTTTGGGCCAGTAATTCATAATAAACCGCCTGGTTTTTCAACGGTTCAGCAAGGTTATCCAAAACTCGTCGGGCCTGTTTGGGCCGATTTGTTTTTAGCAGACTTTTTATATAGGCAAGCTTAATGGCGGTATTATCTGGGAATTTCTGTATAGCTTTACGGTAAAGCTGATAGGCTTTTTGATTTTTTCCCATTTCTGATTCTGTCCGGGCGACGGCAAGAATAAACTGGGGCTGGTTGGGGTATTGTTTAACCAGGCGGGACAGCAGGGTTTGGGCCTGTTCAAATTGCTGAGTGGCCAGATAGGTAAGTCCCATGCCATAAGCTGCTACGGCTTTTTGCCAATCGGTACCGATATTTGAGTGGCTGGAAAAATAGTGGAGTGTGGTTTCAAGGTTTTGACTGGTCAATACCCGCAGTTTGGCTTTGCTAAGCGCATACTCTTTAGAATCCGGATATTGTTTGTAAGGGTAGCGTTCTGCTCGTCCTCGGGTATCAGCAATACGGGAGGCGGAAACCGGGTGGGTACGTAAAAACTCCGGAATATTCTGTCCGTAGAAACGACTGGAATGTTGCAGACTTTCAAAAAAGACCGGCATACTTCGTGGATTATAATCTGCCTGTGCCAGAATTTTCATGCCAACGCGATCGGCTTCCTTTTCATTATCGCGGGTAAAATTTATCTGAAATTGAGTGGCGCCGGCTTGTACGGCCATTATCGCCGCCTGTCCCATTGCCGGTGACTGGGTGCCAACAAGAATGGCGGCCAGGGTTGCGGCTGCCATTGGCAGAGAAAGTTTACTGGCAGCCTCAAAAGCCCGGTATAAATGTCTCTGGGTGACATGGGCAATCTCATGGGCCATTACTGAAGCCAGTTCGCTTTCGGATTCAGTCAGCAGAATCAGTCCGGAATTGATGCCGATATATCCTCCGGGGCCGGCAAAGGCATTAATAACAGAATCGTTGACAACAAAAAAATGAAAAGGATAGCCGGGTGTGTCACTGTGGGATGCGAGTTGGAAGCCGATATTTTGGATATACTGTTGTATTTCAATATCCTGATTAATGCTTGCGCGGGTATGCAGATTACGAAAAAAAGCAGCGCCCAAGGCTTGTTCCTGGCGCGGAGAAATTAAACTGCCTGAGGAGTCGCCCATATCAGGTAAGCTGATATTTTCAATTTCTATTGAATGAGCAGAACTTGTTACAAAAGTTAATAGCAGCAATAAAGACTTCAAATTCATGCCGATGGGACTTTTAGATAGGGAATAAGTTCATCGGACATACGTCTGCATAAAGGTTTCAAAATCAGATGAACTGAGAGGCTTGCTGAAGTAATAGCCTTGATAAAGATGGCACTGGTGCTGCTGTAAAAACGCCAGCTGTTTGTCATTTTCAACACCTTCGGCAAGAACCTGTAAATTCAAA
>CAYLNS010000016.1:14699-24463 GCA_964385115.1 uncultured Methylomarinum sp. | reverse complement strand
GTGAGATAAATTTCTGTCTGGTTTTGTCCGACGGTTTGCTCTGTTAGACCGGCTGTAGATTGCTGTTGGTTAAATGGCGCAAATTCTGTTTTGATTTCAGCGATGTTCTGGCTCTGGTTATCATGCTCTGGAAATGAATAATGATTTGACCGGGGGGCAGTTGTAGCCGTGAATGACAAGCCTGAATTTAAGGGTTGTTCCGGTATAGAAAATGAACCGGACTGTTGTGTCCCGGAAAAAGAAATTTCAGCTTTTTGACTCTGATTGTCTGACGGACTGTCAGTCAGCTCAGGCTTGGACGTAATCACTCCATTGATGTTTGATAAAACCGGATTGATGGATGCCATTGTGGCATCTGCCAAACTATGTTCAGCACTGCCAGGTTGAAAAATATTCTGCAAAAAAAGTTCTTCCTGGTTTTCTGTTGCCAGGCTTTTATCATCTATTTCGAATTTTCTTTTTTCAGTTTTTTGACGCGAAAAGATAAATTCCTGATCGATATCAATATTAGGATTGTTTTTTGTTACCATGACAGATTACCCTTTAAAAATTTACCAAACAGACTATAGTTTTACCCAGAGTCTTTTTTGTATTACAAAAATGCTAACTAGAGATTAGCACTGAGGGGTGTCTGAAATTGTGGGACTAATCTCAAAATTATTTTTTTAAACTATGAAATGTCAGGGTATTTCTTAAAAACTGGATGTTCGTCACACTGATGATGTGATTATTTTTGAACCTGCATGAAAACAAGCAATTGATTTGCTGGGAGAATTGTTTTTGTCTGCTTCTTTATCATTACCTAAATTATGGAAAAAACCGGAGATTATTGTTTCCTCCTTGCTGATAAATATCCTGGCTTTGGCGTTGCCTGTTGTGATTTTGCAGGTTTATGACAGGATTATCCCAAACCAGGCATATGATACGTTTCTGGTATTGATTGTCGGCATGATGCTGGTGATTGTACTGGACTGTCTGTTGAAAATCTGGCGCTCCATGATTATGAGCTGGGAAAGTGCCCGCTTTGACCATGAAATAAGTCTGAAAGCCATCGACAAGATTTTATATGCGGATTCACAGGCGTATAACCAGAAGCCGGTCGGTTATTACATGGACAAAATCTATGCATTGGAAAAGATACAGGAGTTTTTTTCCGGTCAATCTATTTTGTTGATTATGGATTTTCCGTTTGCCATTTTGTTTCTGGTCCTGGTGGGATTGATAGCCGGGCCATTGATTTTGATTCCTCTGGTTTTGCTGTGCGTGTTTGTACTGGTATCGGTTAAAATCGGCAATCTGTTGCATCAGGCACTGGAGCAACGTTCTGTTATGGAAGACAGGCGGCAGAACTTTATTATTGAAATATTACAGGGCATTCATACCGTCAAGTCCATGGCGATGGAACCTTTCATGCTCAGGCGTTATGAGAAGCTGCAATTGCAATCTGCTGAAAGTGTTTATGAATTAAGCCGTTTGAATAGTCTTGTACAGGGCGTGGGTGCGACATTTTCACAACTGGCCGTGGTGTTGTTTGTCGGTATTGGCAGTATTTATGTAGTTAACGAAGAGTTGACCGTAGGGGCACTGGCTGCCGGGACCATGCTGACCAGCCGGGTATTGCAGCCGGGGCTGAAGACAATGAATGTATGGATACAGTTTCAGGCCGTTAGACTTGCTATCGACAAGGTGAATGAGCTGTTCGCCCTGAAAAAAGAATCATCGGGAGAATTGTCCAATACACTGCGTGGCGAAATTGAATTGGATAATATTTGTTTTAAATATCCCGAGCAGGAGTCGTGGTTACTGGAGAATATTTCGTTAACGATAAAACCGGGAGAAACGATAGGCATTACCGGTAATAATGGGGCTGGTAAATCCACTTTAATCAATCTGCTTTCAGGGTTTTTACACCCTGATTCCGGGGCAATAAAAATCGATGGACATTTGCTGACGGATTATAACGCTGAATTCTTGCGTTCCCGCCTTGCTATAGTGCCTCAGTATGGTGTGCTGGTGGAAGGGACAATCCTGGAAAACATGACCTTGTATCGTGAGGATGACGCCATCAAGGACGCCATTGAACTGTCTGAATTATTTGGCCTGGATAAAATCATATCGCGTCTGCCCAATGGTATGGATACCTTTATCGGCGGTGCGGCGATGGATAATCTGCCGGAAGGCCTGAAGCAGATGATTATCATGGTGCGTTCCATGGTCGGCGATCCGGAAATCATCCTGTTTGATGATGCCAATGCCGGTTTTGATGTCAAAAATGACAAGCGTTTGGTTGAAGTATTGAAAATTATGCAGCAAAAAAACAAGACCATCGTTATTGTCTCTCACCGGCCGTCTTTTTTGCGATTATGTCATCGCCAGTTTCTGCTAAAAGACCGTACACTTCAACCTGAATCAACATAAGGAGCCTGTTTTGCAAGCAGTAAACAATCAACAGGCCGGGCCTGTAACTAATCGGAATACGGTAGATATAGGCGAAAGATTCGCCGAGGCGTTACGCAACAAACAAACCGATAAATTCACGGCGGATTGTCCTTATGCCGCCTGTTTGTTTCCATTACTCAATGCGCTGGGGTGGAACAATATCGAACGAGAGCTGATAGAATCCCTGCCGCATTTTGCCGAGACTATTGATTTGGTCGATTTGCGTAATATTCTTGTTTCTATCGGTTATGAAAGTTCACCACAAAAAGTGCCGTTAAACCGATTGCAGGCAGAGCTGTATCCAGCGCTTTTTGTGGGCGAAAATGGAGAAATTTTTATTCTGCTGGACAGGGAAGACAATAAAATTCGCTATTTTGATGCCCATGACGAAAAGCAAAAAACCGGCCTGGCTGAGGATTTGAGTATTTCGGGTACCGCATATTTATTTACCGACAGAAAAAGTTCCCATGGGATGCCTTCTGCAAGCGATAGCAATGAACAGTGGTTTTCCGATGTCATTGCCCGGTTTCGGCAATTGATTATTCATTTACTGGGAATGACGTTTATTATCAACCTGGTTGCATTGCTGGTGCCGGTTTTTATTATGATTATTTACGATAAAGTCATCGGCACGCATTCCCTGAACAGTCTGCCAATGCTGATTTCCGGCGTGATGATTCTGATTGCAGCTGATCTTGGCCTGCGGTTTTTACGGGCCCGGTTATTGGGTACTGTGGCAGGACGGCTGGATTATCTGATTGGTGTGGAAACCTTTAAAAAATTACTCTATCTGCCACCCATTAATATCGAGCGCTCAACCGTTGCCGCCCAGCTTGCCCAGCTTAAACAATTTGACTCAGTCAGGGATTTTTTTACCGGGGCCAATGCTTCAATTGTGCTGGAACTGCCTTTTGTCGTGTTGTTTTTGATTGCGATTGGCATTCTGGCCGGCCCGATAGCGCTGATTCCCTTACTGATGGTTTTTGCTTTTATTATCATTGGAATACTGTTTATTCCCGAATTAAACCGGCGCATTAACCGTTCCGGCAAGGCACGAAGCAATAAACAGAAAATGTTGCTGAAGACACTGGCCGGGCGCAAGGAAATTAAAACCATTGCTGCAGAAAAAGTCTGGTGGGAACGTTTCAGGGAGGTGTCGGGTGAGGCCATTATGTCCAATTATCACACGTTTGTTATTAATTCTGTGATGAGCAGTCTGGCTCAGGCATTGATGATGCTGGCGGCTCTGGCGGTTCTGGCGACCGGGACCCTGGCCGTGATTGAACAAACCATGTCCATGGGCGCATTGATTGCCACCATGGCACTGGTGTGGCGTATTCTTTCGCCTTTACAGGGCGCTTTTCTGTCCATTTCAAAATTTCAGCAGACACTTAAATCCATCCGCCAGATTAATCAGTTAATGAAAATACCTGTGGAAAAAGCCGGCGCCAATAATGCTCTGGTGATTCAGGAGATGAAGGGACATATTCAACTGGAGCGGGTCAGTTTTCGCTATGGAATGGACCAGGACCCGGCATTGCTGGGGGTGTCCATTGATATCCAGCCGGGCGAACTGGTTGCGGTGACTGGATACACCGGTTCGGGGAAATCAACACTGCTTAAATCAATCGTCGGCATGTATATGCCACAGGGTGGAGCAATCCGAATTGATGGTATTGATATCCGGCAACTTAATATTCTGGAGTTGCGCCGTTCCATCGCCTATGTTCCGCAATACACCACTTTGTTCCATGGCACCATCGCCCAGAATTTACGTCTGGCCAATGGTCTGGCAACGGATGCAGAGCTTGAAAATGCCGCCCGAAAAGCCGGCATTCTGGAGGATATTCTGGCATTACCCGAGGGCTTTAATACCCGTCTGACCGATAAAACCAATGAGAAATATCCGCCCGGATTCTTACGTTCCCTGTCGATTACCCGTGCGTTGGTCAGTCCGGCGAAAATCATTCTGTTTGATGAGCCGGGCGCTTCGCTGGATTATGACAGTGATACCCGTTTTATGAATCAGCTGAAAGCATTAAAAGGGCAAGCCACCATTGTCATGGTCAGTCACCGGCCCAGTCATATCCGTCTGGCCGATAAAGTGGTGGTCATGAATCAAGGCAGTGTTCAATTTACTGGGAATGCGGATGAAGCAATCTCGATTTTAATGGAAGCAAAATAATGGCAGAGCAGTCACAGACAAAAAAACATAGCGGCAGCCTGACCCGGGCAAGGGCGCGTTTTCTGGCCCAGGCGATTCAACTGGAAGAGCAGGGCATAGGTCCAATCATTAAGTCAGGGATATATTTCAGCCTGTTCTTATTGGTGGCAATTATTTTGTGGGCCGCATTAACACGGGTAAACGAGGTGACTCATGCCAAGGGCGAAGTGGTGCCGACAGGCAGGATTTATGATGTGCAGCATCTTGAAGGCGGAATCGTCAGCGAAATTCTGGTCAGAAATGGCGATCAAGTCAAACCCGGCAGTCTGTTGATTCGTTTTGCGACGCCGGTATCCGTAGCCGACTTTGAACAATTACAAATTCGAAAAGCCGGTATATTACTGAAACTGGAGCGTATTCGGGCGATTGAAGAAGGCCGGCAGCCGGATTTTTCGGATTTGAGTAAAAAATATCCGGTCTTGGCCCGTCAGGAGCTGGCCAGTTACTATGCCCAACAGGAGAGTCTGCAAAGTGAGCTGGCAGTATTAAAAGCACAGGCCAGACAAAAGCGTAGTGAGCTGGAAAAACAGAAAAACCAGCTTAAAGCATTGACAAAAGAACGTGCCTTGTTACAAAAACAAGTGGATATGCGGGAAAAACTGGCGGCATCGCATGTAATTTCACAGACTGATTTATTGGCCAATAAAAGCCGACTGGCCAGTATTGAAAGTCAGCTGAAGTCCGTACAAGGCAGTATCGCCGTGGCTAAAATGGCTGTCCATGAGGCTGATCAACGCTATCAGGAGATTCTGGACAAACACCACAAGGAAAATGAATTTGAAGTGATGGAACTGACCGGTCAGTTGGCGGAGGTTGAAAAATCCTTAATCAAGGCCGAGGACAGAGTCAAGCGGCTGGAATTATATGCACCGATTGCCGGAATTGTACAAGGCATCTCCATCACCGGAAAAAATGCCGTGGTTGCGCCGGGCGATGTGATTTTACAGATTGTTCCGATGGATGGCGATGTGATTGTTGAGGCAAGAATTCTGCCACAGGACATCGGGCATGTGGCGGCAGGGCAAGCGGCAGAAGTTAAAATAGACAGTTACGACGCCAGTAAATACGGTTTTGTTGAGGCTGAGGTAGAGCAGATTTCCCCATCCACTTATCTGGATGAAAAACGAAATCCCTATTATTTAAGCCGCATCAAACTGGCCAAAAATTATCTGGGAGACAAGCCGGGTATGATGAAAATTATCCCCGGCATGACGGTTCAGGTAAGCATATTAACCGGCAGTAAAACCATTCTGGAATATCTGTTGAAGCCAGTGACCCGTGGGTTTAACAATGCTTTTCAGGAGCGGTAGGAAAGTCGTTGACATAAAAAAGGCTGCCTGGGCAGCAGCCTTTTAAGAATGAGGATTGAAATCGATTAATCATCGCCGCTTAAAGCGCCCAGTATCTGTAACAAGCTGAGGAACAGGTTGTAGATAGATACATAAAGGGAGACAGTGGCCATGATGTAGTTGGTTTCTCCGCCGTGGATAATGGCGCTGGTTTCATACAGAATCATGCCGGACATCAGCAGGATGAACATCGCCGATACAGCCAGTGATAAAGCCGGAATCTGGAAGAAAAATGCGCCTAAGCCCGCCAGAAATGCAACCAGAATACCCACCATTAAAAAGCCGCCGATGAAGCTGAAATCTTTTTTGGATGTCAGTGCATAGCCGGACAGTCCCAGAAAAATAACGCCGGTGCCACCTAAAGCAGTCATGACCAGTTCCTGACCATTGGCAAAACTGTTCAGATACATATTCAGGATAGGGCCTAATGTCATTCCCATAAAACCGGTGAGCGCAAACACAAACAATAACCCTAAAGAGCTGTTGCTGAATTTACTGGTTAAAAACAACAGGCCGAAATAACCGACAAAAGTCACCAACATGCCGGGATGCGGCAGATTCAGGTACATGGATACCCCTGCCATGGCCGCACTGAACAGCAATGTCATGGATAATAATAAATAGGTATTTCTAAGAACCCGGTTGGTTGATAAAATGCTTTCCTGTGGTCGTGTGGTAACGGTATTAAGTCTCATGATTTTCTGTTTCCAAAGTTAGTTACAATAGTTGGTTCGACCTCTTAATCTTACAAGAGTTTCCGTTGATTTGTAACCGCTATGAAGCGATTTTGATAAATTAACAGCATTATTTTCTTTTTGGAAACTGCTCAGTGCAGCTATCCAGTAAATTAACCGCTTAAAAGGCTTTTTCAATGACTGAAACAGAGCAAATAACGCCCTACAGTGTTTTAGGGGGCGAGCAGGCGCTGAGACAACTGGTCGATCGCTTTTATTTTTATATGGATACTTTGCCGGAGGCTGAAGGAATCAGGAAAATGCATGCAAAAAGCCTGGATTCGGCCCGGGAAAAGCTTTTCAAGTTTCTATCGGGCTGGTTGGGCGGCCCGGATTTGTATATTCAGGAATATGGTCATCCGATGCTGAGAAGGCGGCATTTTCCCTTTGCCATCGGCAAGGCCGAGCGTGACCAATGGATGATGTGTATGGACAAGGCGCTGGATGAAATGGAGATGATTCCGCAGTTACGAGAGAATCTTGACCGGGCGCTGGGTGATTTGGCAACTCATATGATAAATCAGGAAGACTGATTCAGATGGCAGGTTCGGGTTTAAAAAAACTTCCTTTTGATTATCGGATACGATACAGCCCCAGAGCCACCCGGGTGCGATTGGTGGTATCCGATAAAAAAATTGAAGTGGTCGCCCCGATTGATTTTCCAGAACCAAAGCTGCACGAATTTGTGGCGAAAAAACAAGCCTGGGTTGAAAGGACTTTGTTAAAGGTCAAGCAGAAATCTGAAAGAAATCAGACACTGGCACCGGAAAATTATGAACATGGGGTGTTAATTCCTTTTAAGGGGGAAAAATATCCCTTAAGTCTGATTTTTCTCACGGGTGATTCATCGCGGCTTGTTTTTTCGGCTCAATCGGGCTTTACCCTGTATCTGAATAAAAAGAACAGTCAGCATGAGATAATCAGGTCCGTAATAATTGACTGGATGCTGGAGCAGGCCGCTCAGGATGTTGAAAAATATGTGAGCAAACATGCCGCAAAGCTTAAGCTTTGGCCTCGGTCGTTACGCTTAAAGCAACAGAAAAGCCGCTGGGGAAGCTGCGGAATACATGATGATATCAATATCAACTGGCTGTTAATTCTGACGCCGCCGAAAGTGATGGAATATGTGGTGGTGCATGAACTTTGCCATCTTAAACATCGCAATCATTCGCGGGATTTCTGGAACCTGGTCGGGAAACAAATGCCAGATTATCAACGGCACCGTGAATGGTTGAAAGAGCATGGCAGTGCTGTCATGGCGGGTTTATGAAGATTGGCTGATTCCTTCACTGTCAAGACGAATAGCGAACATTTTTTTTGCTAAAGGGTGAAGCTTTGATGTGGATAATTTTTTTAAGCGACGTTTTCCCAGTCTGGAATCAATAACTGCTAGACACTGAATGAGTGCATCATCTGAAAGTAGTGCTTCATCAATAGATAGCTCGTGAACAAATTGCCAACAGGAGTGGTATGCGTCCTGGCGAGATAGCTCGCCGTATTCCATTTCACCATAGCTATTATTTTGTGTCTTGCTAACATGAGGAGGAACCGGATTATCGGTGACCCAGCGACCTTTCTTCTGGTAAAAATCCCTGTTGGCACGATTCCAAAAGGCGCGCGTACAGAAGTTGGCAATAATCTGTTTATCCAAAGTAAGCCAGGCATGACCACAGGTACAGTTTCCATAGGCTGTACTGTTAATTGCAACTCTATGATGCAGAGAGGGGCATATTTTTGATTCAATTATTTTTTTTAATTTACTCCAGCGCATAGATACTTACGATGTTGATTTTTATGTATTGAATTCTCTGGATATGCGTATATTATTTTACTGATGTTATCCGGTATGTCTTTTTAATCTTAAATATTCACACCTGCTACAATTCAGCAATCTGTTGTCTTCGCCCAGTACTGGCGGGGAGGCATCATCCAAAAGTATTTTCTGTTCTTGACCGGGATCATTAAGCAGCGTTTCAATTGTATCACCACGTAGGGGTACAGATGAATAGCCCGCTAAAAAAATTAACAGGGAGTGTTTAGTTGCAAAGTGAATCAAAGCCAACTTTATTTTAAAACCATTTTCCGGGCAATATAAAAAGCCAGTTTCTGAACTGGATTATTATTGCCCCCAGGACGCCAGGTTTTTTTCAGTTTATTGTTAAATGCATCAAACTGATAGCCCCAGGGTGCACAGAGTACTTTTCCCCGTTTTAGCAATATTTTTAAGGCTTCGGTTGCGGCAGCGCCTGCACAAAGCTCACAGGCCATGGGGGTGGACGGGCCTTTTTTGGCTTTAAAATCCACCCGGCTTTTGTCTATCAGGTAACTGCTGTGTAGAAAGGCGGGGGACAGGCCGATTAAAAAACGTATTTGCTGGTCCATGGGGCTGTGTCCTTCCAGGCAAAAATATTCTTCAAAAGTCATTTTGCCGGGTAAAAAATTCAGTAATGCTGTTCCCATACCCAGAGGGGCGGCTGTAATGGCCGGAATGTTTAATTCGTTGCAGCGGGCGAATACTTTTCGGCGAATATCCAGTACAAAAAAATCCAACCCGTCGATATAAAGATCCACCCCTTGCAGGAATTCATCAATATTATCTTCATTAATTCCCTGATCAAAGCGTTTGATGTCCATATCGGGGTTAATATCATGCGCCAGTTTGTCCATGGTTTGGGCTTTTTCCTGGCCCAGGTGCGGCATGGATGCGCCCGCCTGACGGTTGAAGTTGGCCAGTTCAAAGCGGTCAAAATCAGCTATATTGAATGCCCCGACACCCAGTCGGCTGAGTGTTAACAAATGCAGGCCACCAACGCCGCCCATACCGGCTATGGCAATGCGTTTGTTTTTCAGTTGCTGTTGTTCCTGTTCAGTCACCCAGCCGATATTGCGGGAAAAGGCTTCGTTATAATCAAAGTTGGAAGAAGTCATTTGGTGCTTATCGTTATCTGTTTTTGATAACGATAAGCATAGACTAAAAGGCAGAGATTAGCGAAGCAATGAAGTGCTGAATTAATCAGT
>CAYLNS010000016.1:10132-14599 GCA_964385115.1 uncultured Methylomarinum sp. | reverse complement strand
TAAGTGTTCATAAGCCTGACTGGTTAGCGATTTCATAAAGGCAACCAAATCGGCTTTTTCCTGATCGGTCAGATGCAGTGGATAGATGGCGGCATCTAAAAAGCGGTTTTTCTCACCACCTTTGTCATAATATTCGATAACATCTTCCAGTGTTTTGACGCTGCCATCGTGCATGTAGGGTGCAGTCAGGGCGATATTTCTCAGCGTCGGGGTTCTGAATTTGCCTATATCCTGTATTTTACCGGTGACATTAAAACGGCCTAATTCAGATTTTTGTTCGGCACTTAAATCAAGCGATTCAAGGTTGTTTTCTTTTATAGCAAGTAGTATGTCATCAAGCCTGGATTTGATTTTCTCAAATCCCCAGCCGATATTGTAAAAACGGTTGTCTGTGAACAGTGCATGTTTCATGGAAATTTCATGGCAGTTGGCGCAATTTCCTTTACGTCTGAAAATCAACAACCCACGAGCAGCGCTGGCGGATAATTGCGATCTGTCACGGCCAAAATAATAACGGTCAAAGGCCGAATTGCCGGCAATAAGTGTTCTTTCATAACTGGCGATGGCTTTGGCAAGATGATTTGTGTTGATTTCATCTTCAGAGATATTAAAGACTTTTTGCAGGCGGCGTTTGTAATCTTCATCCTGAAGCAGGATTTGCACAATAGCCTGTTTGTCTTTAATGCCATGTTCGATAGGATTCAGAATAGGCCCGAGGGCTTGTTGTTCAAGCGAGTCGGCCCGGCCATCGAGAAATGTGTGTTCAAAAAAAGCGGCATTAAGGATTGTGGGGGTGTTACGAGGCCCTGTTTGATTGTTAACACCTTTTGCTCGGGGCAGACCATCACTGAATGCGCGGTCTGGCAGATGGCAACTGGCACAACTGATGCTTCCGTCCAGACTGAAGCGGGTATCATTGAATAAATCTTTACCCAGCTGAATTTTTTCGGCGGATTGTGGGTTATCTGCTGGAATAGCTAATTCAGGTAATCCCAGGGAATCATTTGCATAAACCGCTACAGGAATCAGTAAAACAAGCAAGAGAGGTAAACGCATGGCTGGCTCCTTCTTAAAAAGAAGCCGGCGACAGAGGTGTGTGTAAGGGTGTTTAGTTGTCGCCGGCTTACAGGTAGTGCATCAGCACTAACCAAGGGGAGAATGACTGGATTTATTCCTGTTCAGGCATATCCTGAACAATCATGATGTACGGTTCGCCTAATGGAAACTTGTCATCAGGCTTTTGGAAGTAAACAACCTTGCCATAAGTTTCATTGACAGCGGGTAATACCTTGGCGGTTTCTTCAGCAGTCATATCCGGAAAAGTGGCATGAGCGCGGGGAACTTCCACACGATGATAATGCCAGTATTTTTTCTCTTCTTCAGGCAATTTGTTATATTGCTCGGTGGTAATGATATATTCAAAACCAATCGGCTTGTCCTGATCTTTCATACCGGAGTGGAACATCAGGCAGATAAAGGTCTGATCATCATAAGCTTTACAATGATGATGCACGATGGTCTGCAGTTTTGGGTCATGAACATCATGGGTATCGGGTCTTAAATGACGAATAGCCTGGATATGTAAATCATTAAAACCCAGGTGGTTGGGGTATTCTTTCTGACGCGGGTTTAATGTTTCATTGTATAGTTTAATTTCCTGGGCATCACTGGCCACTGTCTGGCTTTTGTCTGCAGTGGCGCAGCCTACGCTTAAAGCCAGAGTCGAAGTGATGAGTAACATTTTTATATTCATAGTGTTATCCTCTATATTATTTTTTATGTAAAACCGAAGGGAGCTTTATCGCTCGTTGATAAATCACGGTATTAGAATATTCTAATTTACAAACAAAGTAAAGCACTAGGTTATTTTTATGAAAATTTTTTTCTGGGTTTTTTGTTTTTTCTCATTCACTTTGAGTGCTGAAGAAGTCAGATATATCAACACCTCAACAGCTGATGGTGGGGTTGTTTACGGTGATTTTTATCCGGCTGGGGAACGGGCTGTTGTATTGGCACATGGTGCCATTTTTAACCGCAAAAGCTGGGCTGGATTGATTGAATCGTTACTGGAAAATAATATTTCCGTTCTGGCTATCGATTTTAGAGGCTATGGTGAATCGTCTCCCGGTTCTGGCGGAAAAGAAAATGATGTGCTTGCCGCTATGGAATTTCTTAAACAACAAAAAGGTATTAGCAAAGTTTCACTGCTGGGCGCCAGCATGGGAGGACGGGCCGTTGCTTTAGCCGCTATAAAAGCCCCGCCTGGAAGTATTGATAAAATTATTCTGTTATCTCCGGCGCCCATTGCTGACGCTGCAAAACTGACAGGGAATATTTTATATATTGCCAGTCGCCATGAGCCTATGCTGGGTATGATTCAGCAACAGTTTGAGAAAACGCCTGAGCCTAAGAAGATAGTGTTGCTGGAAGGAAGCGCCCATGCCCAGCATATATTAAAAACCGGGCAAAAACAGACATTGATTGAGACAATTATCAATTTCCTGAAACAATAACACAGAATACTGAGCATTTAACTTTTCTTGTTATAGGCATGAAGCTTCAGAAGCGGTAAAATAAAGCGCTTTAATGCGCGAGTGTGCATAAAATAAATAAACGGATTAAAGGACAGCAATATGGTTGAAATCACAGAAGTACCCAGTCCTTTTTGTGGCATTGGTACCGATGATCTGACAATTCAGGTGGAGGGTACCGCACTAAAAGTGACCGAAAATGGCTGTACAGTCAATACGCCGGCTTTTGAGCAGGCAATAACTGATACTCGCCCGAGAATCAATGGACAGGAAGTAACACTGGAACAGGCCATTAGTCAGGCGGTAGAAATCCTGCAGAAAAGTCAGCAGCCGGTAATAGGCGGGTGCGCAACGGATGTTAATGGAATGCGATCATTGCTGGCGTTAGCTGATTGTTGTGGCGCTGTGGTTGATAATATTAATTTTAACGCAGCTCGACGCAATATTCTGGCCATGCAGGACTCGGGATGGATGACAACCACATTGGCTGAAATCAAAAACCGTTGCGATTTACTGGTTGTCGTCGGTGTGGATTTGGAAGCTTTTGCACCGCGGTTTTTTGAACGCTATTTATGGAATGAAGAGGCGATGTTTTTAGAAGACAGCCAGAGCCGTGAAATTGTTTTCCTGGGGAAAGCGCCAGAGGGCACGGCGGCGGTTTCGCCAGATGGACACAAGCCTAAGGTGCTGGAATGTTCAAATCAGGATTTACCCGATGTGTTGGCTGTTCTGGCCGCTTTGGTTAAAGGAAACCCGCTCCAAATAGAAGCTGTAGGCGGCATTGCCGTTGCTGATTTACAGCAGCTGGCTGAACAGCTTAAATCAGCTCACTATGGCGTGATGACCTGGGCGGCAGGTGCTTTGGATTTTAGTCAGGCTGAATTGAGCATCCAGACTGTTTGTAATATCGTCAAAGATATCAATGATCAAGGCAGTCGCTGTTCAGGCTTTCCGCTGGGCGGCAAAGAAGGGGATCAGACAGCCAACCAGGTTTGTGGCTGGACGACGGGATTTCCTGCCCGGGTCAGTTTTTCCAAAGGCTATCCTGAATATGATCCGTTTTTATACGATATAAACGTAATGCTGAACAATGATGAGGCGGATGCATTAGTCTGGGTACAGGCATTTAATACGGCATCCACACCGTCCAAAACGGATATCCCCAGTATCGTGATTGGCCGTTCCGGTATGACATTTGAACAGGAGCCAGAAGTTTATATTCCTGTCGGTACACCCGGTATTGATCATGCAGGGCACGCATATCGATTGGATAATGTGGTAGCCATTCGACTTAAAAAGTTAAGAGATTCAGGACTGCCGGCGACGGCTGACGTCTTAAAAAATATTGAGCAAAAGCTTGTAGGTGAAATATGCTGATAAAACTGACAGGTGGAACCGTTTATGATCCTGCGGGCGGGATTGATGGACAAAAACAGGATATATATATTCAGGACGGGCGGATTGTTCCGACCCCTGATAAAGAAACGCCGGTAGATAAAGAATATAACCTGCAAGGTAAGGTGGTAATGGCGGGAGCGATTGATATGCATACGCATATTGGTGGCGGCAAAGGAAACATTGCCAGAATTCTGTTGCCTGAAGACCATCGTGCTGATCCGGTTATCAGAACTCAACTCACCCGTTCCGGTTGTGGACATGCCATGCCCAGTACCTATGTGACAGGTTACCGCTATGCGGAAATGGGTTATACCACAGCCTTTGAGCCGGCAGTGTTACCGGTTAATGCGCGCCAGGCACATATGGAAATGGCTGATATTCCCATTCTGGATAAAGGGGGATATGTGTTGATGGGTAGTGATGATTATTTGCTAAGAATGATGACTGCCAAAAAGGACCAGAAAGCCATAAATGACTATGTTGCCTGGACCTTACGGGCCGCCAAAGGTATTGGTATTAAAGTCGTCAATGCCGGTGG
>CAYLNS010000016.1:0-10032 GCA_964385115.1 uncultured Methylomarinum sp. | reverse complement strand
GACTTTAAATTTTCCTCCGGCGCTGCCCAGATTGCTGAGTCCATAAACCGTAACAAAAATATTACCGTTGATGTTGGGCAGGTGCTGTTTGGTCAAACCGTGACGGCCTCCGGGGATAATATGCGTCAGCATGCCAATCATCAGTTTGCCAATCCCAATAAATGGGTATGCATGGATATTGAATGCGATGCCGGTTGCGGTGTGGTGCCATTCAAATACCGGGACCAGAATTTTGTCAATGCCCTGCAATGGGCTATCGGATTGGAAACCTTTTTACTGGTGGATGATCCGTGGCGTATTTTCCTGACAACCGATCATCCTAACGGTGCGCCATTTACCAGTTATCCGCATTTAATTCGGCTGCTGATGGACAAGAGTTTCCGTAACGATATGCTGGCAACGATTCATCCGGAAGCTCAGAAAATGACAACCCTGGCCTCCATAGACAGGGAATATACGCTGCAGGAAATTGCCATTATGACCCGTGCCGGCGCCGCCAAGTTAATTGGTCTTCAGGACCGCGGCGGATTAACGGCCGGTAACTGGGCGGATATTACCGTTTACACGGAAGATGAAAATCGTGAAAAAATGTTTGAAAAACCCGATTATGTCTTTAAAGATGGCGAATTAGTCGTTAAAGACGGACAGGTTGTGCATGTTAAATGGGGCACCACACATACGGTAAAACCGGATTATGACGCCTCTGTTGAAAAAGGCCTGAAAGATTATTTTGACCGATATATGACCATGAAACTGGGTAATTTTAAAATCAGTGATGACGAAATCACAGAAGATGGCCGCGGAAGCCTGACGGTTCATCCTTTAACAGGAGGTGCCGCATGATTATCAATGGTGTCAGCATAGATGAAACCTTTGCGGAAGCCTTCCCAATGAAAGCAACGCGGGCCATTATTACTGCCCAGAATGAAAAATGGGCGATGATTTCTGCCCAGGCGATGACCGGTTTTGCAACCTCGGTTATTGCCTGTGGGTGCGAGGCGGGTATTGAACGGGTGCTGGAACCATCCGAAACGCCAGATGGCCGGCCGGGCGTCGCCATTCTGATTTTTGCCATGGGCGGTAAAGGCTTGGCCAAGCAGTTGGAAACCCGCGCCGGGCAGTGTGTGCTAACCTCGCCGACTTCAGCATTGTTTGCCGGAATCGATGAAGGCAAGCAGATTCCATTAGGTAAAAACCTGCGTTATTTTGGTGATGGTTTTCAAATATCCAAAAAAATCAACGGTAAACGCTATTGGCGGGTGCCGGTTATGGATGGTGAATTTTTAACCGAAGCGACAACCGGTCAGGTAGAAGCAGTGGGTGGTGGTAATTTTCTGGTGTTGGCGGAATCCCAGCCACAGGCACTGGCGGCTTGTGAGGCGGCGATTGAAGAAATGCGTAAAATTCCGAATGTGATTATGCCGTTTCCAGGTGGCGTGGTCCGATCCGGCTCTAAAGTCGGCTCAAAATATCCGGCTTTAGGCGCTTCCACCAATGATGCCTTTTGTCCAACTTTGAAAGGGGTGACAAAAACCGATTTGTCGCCGGAAATTGAGTCTGTCATGGAAATTGTCATCGACGGATTAACCAAAGAAGATATTGATAAAGCCATGCGGGT
Organism: uncultured Methylomarinum sp.; assembly: GCA_964385115.1. Taxonomy (GTDB): domain Bacteria; phylum Pseudomonadota; class Gammaproteobacteria; order Methylococcales; family Methylomonadaceae; genus Methylomarinum. The sequence continues at coordinate 8,414 of CAYLNS010000016.1, read as the reverse complement.
GGGTATCCAGGCCGTTTGTGATTTGGGGGCCGCCGAAGGTATCAAGCGCATCAGTGCGGGTAACTATGGTGGGAAACTGGGTCCTTTCCATTTTCATTTACAGGAGATCATGGCATGAGTGCATTAACACTGACATTAAAAACCCGACCCGCTCAGCGTGTTGATATGTCACCGTTGGTCTGCCAGAAATTACAGGGACTGACACCCGCCGAGATTGGCAGCATAGAATTACAGACAGGTAACCGGACTGTTCGGGCCGATGAATTGTTCAAGATTAAAGGGGATGATGTCAATAATATAGTCATTGCCGGCAGCTTTAACAAACTCGATTATATTGGCAAAGAACTGGACGGCGGCTCAATTACCGTCGAAGGCGATGCCGGAGCCTATACTGCCCAGCAAATGAAATCAGGAACGTTGGTTATACAAGGCAATGCAGGACTTTATGCCGGTTGCGAAATGAAAGACGGGCTGTTGCAGATTGAAGGCAATGCCGGCGACTTTCTGGGTGCAGCCTTGCCGGGTAACAAGCAGGGGATGAAGGGCGGTACGATTCTGATTAAAGGCAGTGTCGGCGAAAGAGCCGGCGACCATATGCGCCGTGGACTGATTCTGATTGAAGGCAATGCTGGAGATTACTGCGGTTCGCGGATGGTGGCCGGTACCATTGCGGTTATGGGAAAAACCGGACGTTATCTGGGTTATGCCATGCGCCGCGGAACTCTGTTGTTATGGAATCAGCCACAACTTTCCGCCACTTTTAACGATTGCGGCTCTCATACCCTGGCATTTCTGCCGATATTATTCTCATCCTTTAAAAACCTGGACAGCCGCTTTGCTGACAGCAACATCGGCTTTAACCGGGTGCAGCGTTACGGTGGTGATATGGCAGAGACCGGTAAAGGTGAGGTTCTGGTCAAATTGTAAAAAGCGTTTAACCGATGCAGAATAAAGCTGCATCGGTTGTTTCTACCTGAGTCTGTGAACTTGAGCACAGGCCGTCCCAGAGAATAGAGAAATTCATCAAATAAATCTCATTATTGACTGACTAGTCTTAATAGAACTTTTTATGACTAGGAAATCAGGATGAGAAAGCTCTTGTTAAGTTGTTTGCTGTGGGGAAGTCTGGTTGTCAATGCCCAGGCTGCTTTTATCGTAGATATTTACGATACCCCAACCTTTAATAATACCAATCAGCTGCGCCAGTTTATGAACAATAATGCAGCGATTGGCCAGTATCAATATGATGTGATTAACTTCTCTGATTGGGGACATAAGGGCTTTTTTACGAATGAAAATGTCTGGCCCGTTAGTGTTACGAATACTTTTGCGGCACGAATTTCGGGGCTGTTTGAAATTCAGCAAAGCGGCTATTATGATTTCTCCAGCTGGTCTGACGACGGGCTGGATTTAGCCATTGATGGCAATCAGGCCATTTACAGGCCAAATCCACACGCGCCTACACTGGATACCATCAATATTTTTCTGTCAGCCGGATTGCACAGTGTGGATCTGGTCTGGTATGAAAACTGGGGTGCGGCCGTTTTGGAACTGTCGCTTGCCGATGCTGCCGGAAACCGACAGTTACTGACGGCGGCGGATATATCCACAGGAAATTCCGCTATCCCCGAGCCGGGTATGTTGGTGATGATAGTATTAGGCTTGTTATTGCTGTTTTGGCGATATACGGACAGGACTTTAGAGCCGGGTGCGATTAAAAGCCGCTATTAAGCAGTGGTTTTATGCTTTTTGTAGGGGCAATTCATCTGTGCCCCTACGCGAAGATGTATGAACCATGTCAATAAGATGTTCATTCTGGTTCCCATGGTCTCCGTGGGAATCCATACCGGCCGTTGTATGTGCATTCTCACGAAAGAATCTTTGGGAAAGAGAGTACCAGCCTTGCCATTATAACGCCCTACAATTTGTTGATTGAATGGGCAGGCTGGGTTAAATATACCGGACGCTGCTTTCAGTAGACGCAATTGTCTGTCCGATTGAGAAGGCGGTTTCACCTTGTTCTTGCAGCAGTTTGAGAGTCTGTTCTTCATCTTCTTTGGCGACACAGACAATCATACCGATGCCACAATTAAAGGTTGTCAGCATATCAGCCTGACTGACATTGCCCTGTTCTTGCAGCCATTTAAAGACAGCCGGAAATTCCCAGGTGGATAAATCTATTTCAGCGCCGACGCCTTCGGGCAGAACGCGGGGAAGATTTTCTGTAATGCCGCCGCCGGTAATATGTGAGAGAGCATGAACATTAACCGATTCGAACAGTTTTAATAATGATTTGACATAAATGCGGGTGGGTTCCAGCAATACTTTTGCCAGAGGCTGATTATTCAACTCGTCGTTTAAGGAATGACCGCTGGTCTCAATTATCTTGCGAATCAGGGAATAACCATTTGAATGAGGACCGGATGAAGCAATGCCAATCAGTGTATTTCCAGGCTGTACCAGGCTGCCATCCAGAACCTTGTCTTTTTCTACAATTCCTACACAAAAACCGGCCAGGTCATAATCTCCTTCAGAATACATGCCCGGCATTTCAGCGGTTTCACCCCCCACCAGCGCAGCGCCTGCCTGTTCACAGCCCTGACCAATGCCTTCCACGACAGCCGCGGCGGTATCAACATCCAGTTTTCCGGTGGCAAAATAATCAAGAAAAAATAATGGTTCAGCGCCCTGAACAATAATATCATTCACACACATTGCCACCAGGTCAATCCCTACGGTGTTGTGTATGCCGGTATCAATCGCCAGTTTTAGTTTAGTGCCCACGCCATCGGTACCGGAAACCAGAACCGGGTTTTTGTAGCGATCCAGTGGCAGTTCAAACATCGAACCAAAACCACCTAATCCAGCCATAACACCCGCTGTACGGGTTTTGGCGGCAATGGGTTTTATCCGTTCGACCAGGTCATTACCAGCTGCAATATCAACGCCGGCGCTTTTATAATTCAGGCTAGTAGGTGTTTTTTCGCTCAATGTCTGTTTCCCGACTAAAGTTAAAAGTTCATTGACCGATATTGTACTATATACTTTAGTGATAGACATTTATGCTTATTTTAAAAGCGGTTGGGGCTGTTATTTTGATAAAAAGAATATTGATTGTTTTGTGTTTGTTTACGGTTCAGGCTGCATCCGCATTGGAAGTGGATGACTTGTATGAAACCGAAGTGGTGGCAAAAAGCCGCTCTGAGCAGGATAGAAAACAGGCTTTTCAGCAAGCCTTAAAAATTGTCCTGGGGCGAGTGCTGGTGACTGACGATATTTCACAACAGCAACTGGTTAAAACAGCATTGCAAGCAGCGGAGCAATATGTGCGTGAGTTTCAGTATTCCATGGTGTCAGGGGGAGGCTTTTCCGGTACGAGCAGCCGCTTGCTCAGGGTGCGATTTGATGAGGACATGATTCAGCAGCTGTTTCGGGACAGCGGCATTGGTATCTGGAATGAAGTGCGGCCGGAAACCCTGGTCTGGCTGGTGATAGAACAACACGGGCAGCGCCATTTTTATAATGCCGAAACCATGCCGGAAGTGGAGCATGCCTTATCAGAAGCTTCAAGGCTTAAAGGAATACCGGTGATTTTTCCCATGCTGGACCTTGAAGAAGAGCAGTTAATCACGGTGAACGATGTTCTGAGCGCAGATCCCAGGTTGTTGCTGGATATTTCCGCGCGTTATGACGTGGTCTCGATTCTGGCAGGGAGAATGGTAAAAAAAGGTCATTGTTGGCAAGCAGAGTGGGCTTTGTATTTTAATGATAAAATCGCTCAGTGGAACAGTCCCTGTGAATCGCTAAAAAAAGCCGCGTTGTCGGGTATGCAAGGTGTTTATGCTGAGTTATCCAGGTTTTACGGCGTCAAGCCGGCAAAGTCGCCGGTAAAAAATCAATTTAATCGTTATCATGAGCCCTATCGAGCCCCATCCTTCTGAAAAAATCAATCATCAAGTCGATAAAAAAACCTTAATTCAGGCATTAAAGAGTTTTTTAACGGATGACATGATTTTATCCAGGCTTGAACAGCGGGTGGCTTATGAATGTGATGCACTGTCTGCCTACCATTGCCTGCCGTGGCTGGTATTGTTGCCCGACACCATTGAACAGATTCAGAAAATCATGGCCGTTTGTCATAAACTCGGCGTGCCGGTTGTAGCGCGTGGAGCAGGCACCGGGCTGGCCGGTGGTGCAATTCCTCTGGATAATGGCGTACTGCTGAGTCTGGCCCGTTTTAACAAGATACTGGCTATTGATGTGGCCAACACTCTGGCGACCGTACAGCCAGGCGTCCGGAACCTGGCAATCACCGAGGCGGTTTCGGCTTATGGATTGTATTATGCGCCGGATCCCTCTTCGCAGATTGCCTGTACTATTGGTGGCAATGTCGCTGAAAACTCGGGCGGTGTGCATTGTCTGAAATATGGCCTGACCACTCATAATATTTTGCAGCTGAAAATTGTAACCATGACAGGAGAACTGCTGGTGATTGGCAGTCATGCTTTGGATAGCCCCGGTTATGATTTATTGGCGCTGATGACTGGCTCTGAAGGCTTGTTGGGTATTATCGTTGAGGTAACGGTTAAATTGCTGCCAAAGCCGGAAAAAGCGCAGGTTATTTTGGCCGCTTTTGATAGTGTCGAACAGGCGGGCAGTGCGGTTTCTGCCATTATTGCTGAGGGGCTGATACCTGCCGGTCTGGAAATGATGGATAAGGCCACGATAAAAGCAACAGAAGATTTTGTGCATGCCGGTTATCCGTTGGATGCAGAGGCTATTTTATTATGTGAGATGGATGGCACGGCCTGTGAAGTGGATGCAGAAATTGAAAAAGCGTGTCGTATCCTCAAAGAAAATCATGCGACGGATGTCAATATTGCCCAGACGGAGCAGCAGCGGCAGTTGATGTGGCTGGGACGAAAGTCTGCCTTTCCTGCGGTTGGCCGCATATCTTCCGATTATTATTGTATGGACGGAACCATTCCGCGCAGGTATTTGGCCCGGGTTTTAAAAAAGATACAACAACTGTCAGATAAATATGGTTTGGCCGTGGCCAATGTATTTCATGCCGGGGATGGTAACCTGCATCCTTTGATTTTGTATGATGCCAGTATTCCCGGTCAGATGGAAAAAGCCGAAGCCTTGGGTGGGGATATTTTAAAAGTCAGTATTGAAGTGGGTGGGACCATTACCGGCGAACATGGTGTCGGTGTCGAAAAAATCAATCACATGTGTTTACAGTTCAGTCAGGCTGAAATCAGCAGCTTCCAGGCGATTAAACAGGCTTTTGATGAAAAAGGCCTGCTTAACCCTGGAAAAGCAGTGCCGACTTTGCATCGTTGCGCGGAATTTGGGGCGATGCATGTGCATAAAGGGGAGTTGGCCTTTCCTGAACTGGAAAGGTTTTAGCCCAGGATGAAAAAGGTAATACTGTAAGCCGCGCCATAGGTGGAGAAAAAGTAAATAATGGAAACAATCCATCCTGCCAACAGATTAATTCCCAGACACTTTTGGAAAATATAGGCCATCAGTGCAAAGTCCCAAATCACCAATAAAAACATCGTCAGGTAGCTGAGTTCATGTTCTGTCATGGTCAGCCATATCATGGTGGGTAAGCCAAATACCGCCACAATATTTTCGGTAAACAAAACAGCCGTCGCAATAGGTATATAAGCATGAAAACTTTTATTTAAGAATAGAACGATGGCGACAAACAATAAGGTCAAACTGGTTTCGATTGTGACTTCCAGCAGCGCTTCATGCGCATCAATCATATTGATTTGGGTAAACAACTCCAAGCCAAAATAAAAAAACAGATTTTGCTTGAAGAATGAAATTGACGCCGGCAAATCCAGAGGGTTTTCAGCAAACCAGCAAAGCGGTAAATATTGTTTAAAGTGGCTCATAATGATTTAAGAAGACTTAGTTGTTTTTATTATGGAATGTCTCGTCTACATCATGGGATAGATCATAAGGGTCAAAACTGTCATTGACATAATGACTGAACTGGTCGTTTAAAGATTGCACCAGGTCTTTACTTTTGTCCAGTAAATGTTTGATTCTTTGCCGGACTTTTTTACTGTTGGCAATAGATGTTTTAATCGGCAGCAGCATGCGCCAGAAAGTCAGGCCTTTTTCAAACAGATTCGCCAGATTTTCAGGGATATTTAATTCTTTTTGTCTTTTATAAAGCTGATTGATAATCAGTTTTGCATGGACTTTGCTGACAATCAAATGCATAGGCACTAAAACAGCAATCAGTATGAGCAGAAATAATGGCCCGATAATCGGATCCAGCAACAAATCCAGAACACCAAAGGCTATTTCACCGAATAACAGCAGGGTAATTAGAAAACCAAGAACAATCAGCGTTGTCATATTGGTCCGGTCTTTCCAGGTCGTAACTGCATTATCCACTTCAGGAATTATCTTGTCTTCCAGATCACGGATGCTGTGTTCCAGTGTTTGTAAAATTCGGTAAGAGCGATCGGTTTCAATATTGCTGATGCGGCGGGTAATTACTGAAAGATCGTAGGCTTCGGTTAATACAACAAATTCACCGGTGGTAATTCCCAGGGCATTTAAACGTCTTTGCCAGGTGGTTTTGATTTCGGCTGTTTTTAGCGCATCCAGACTGATTTCAGAATGATCAATAACAAAAACAAATTTATTGCTGTCCTGATTTTTAACAATACAATCAATCGTTTCATTAATCAGCTCGGGCTCGGCATCAAATAAATCGGTAAAAACCAGTACCAGATCCGATAAATCAATAATACGACGTGTCAACAGAGACGCTACAGCCGTATTTTGCTGAGTGCCCAGTACCGGCGTATCAACCAGTAGTTTTCCTTTTAATACTTCGCTGTTGACGGTGATTAATTCCAGATAGGCATTTAGTTTACTGCCTTCACCCGGTGCGATTTGTTCAATTTCCTGACTGATTTGATAAAAAGGCAAGCGATAATCTGCATCCAGTGCATTGCCGGGCAGCGTTGCGGTGTTTTCCTGCGGAGTATATTGATAGGCAGTAAATTTGTGTTTATTGCTGTGTAAAGGGGTGTTCAGATATCGGGCGATAAAATCATTTTTACTCGGAGAATGTCCACCTAATACACTGAATATTGGCCACCAGGATGTTTTTGCGGCAGTCGTTTCGTCAGCATCCAATAATCCCAGGTCATACTCCAGTTGATCCAGTTCATGAAAAACCTTAGCCGCTTTTTGTAGACCCGGGTTGCCAAGCGAGAAAAATTTCTCAATATGAATCAATTGCTTGCTTACTGTTTTTTCAGCCATCAGCTCAAGTCCTTAGGTGATTGTCATGTTTATCATTATATCAATTCTGCAGTATACACCCACAAGGAAAAATACAGAAAAATGAAATTTTCAGGTTGCTCGATGAATAAACAATGCCACTTGGAATTGTATTTGGCAACATAACTAATATACTAGAAATTGCAAGGTCATTATCAAACAAAATCAGCACTCTTGAATATGGAACAACTCACCGATTTAAAAGCCATTCTGCATTCCAAACGCGCCAATATTTATTATCTGGAAAAATGCCGGGTGATGCAAAAAGATGGCCGCGTATTGTATTTGACCGAAGCCAGCGAGCAGAAGCAATACTGGAATATTCCCATTGCCAATACCACCGTTATTTTGCTCGGCACCGGCACGTCCATTACCCAGGCGGCGGTCAGAATGCTGGCGCAGGCCGGCGTGTTGATTGGCTTTTGTGGCGGGGGTGGCACGCCGCTGTTGATGGCCAACGAAATCGAATGGCTGTCGCCACAAAGCGAATACCGGCCGACCGAATATGTGCAGGGCTGGCTGTCCTTCTGGTTTGATGAACAAAAACGCTTGCATGTTGCCAAACAGTTTCAGCAACAACGCATTCAATTTATCCGCCAAAGCTGGGCAAAAGACAAGGATTTACAGCTGGAAGGTTTTTTATCGGAGGATGACGACACCGCCACCGCCTTGACCGGCTTTGCCGATAAAATCGAGCATACACCCAACGTCACCCAATTATTACTGGCCGAAGCCCAACTCACCAAGCGTCTCTATAAAATCGCCGTCTCGCGCACTCAAACCGATGATTTTGTCCGCAATTTTGACAGCACGGATGACGCCAATGCCTTTCTGAATCACGGCAATTACCTGGCCTATGGGCTGGCGGCCAGCACCTTATGGGTGCTCGGTATTCCACACGGTTTTGCCGTGATGCACGGAAAAACCCGCCGCGGCGCACTGGTATTTGATGTCGCGGACTTAATCAAAGACGCCATCGTCCTGCCCTGGGCCTTTATCTGCGCCAAAGAAGGCATGAGCGAACAGGAATTTCGCCAGCAAATCCTGCAAAAATTCACCCAGCACAAAGCGCTGGATTTTATGTTTGACTGTGT
>CAYLNS010000015.1:21129-24856 GCA_964385115.1 uncultured Methylomarinum sp. | reverse complement strand
ATGGTTGATGCACTGACAGAGTTAATAAACAGGAATAACAGTGTTAAGACGGATAATTTAAAAAGTTTCATGGTATTACCTTAAGGTTTTCTTAAAAGCTTGTGACGGTTGACAGGATATCAGTCTGTATATCAAGCTTCTATCCAGAATACGCAATACAAAATATGCGTATTCTGGCTGTCGGATTTCTTTACAAGCTGGTGCTTACCGAACAGAAAAATGCTTTCAGGTAGTGGGTTTCAGGCATGGCAGGATGGATGGGGTGATCGGGGCCTTGTCCTGAGATATCAAAAAATACCAGGTGACGATCAATATGACGTGCAGATGATCTGAGGATTTCATGCAGATTGGCAGGGCTTAAATGATAGGAACAGGAAGCAGAAACCAGAATGCCATTGTTCGACAGAACCTGCAGCGCCAGATGATTCAAGCGGCGATATGCTTCATAACCCGCTTTAAAGTCCTTTTTGCGTTTGATTAAGGCGGGCGGGTCCAGCACAATAATATCGTATTTTTCCTTATCGTCCCGCGACTGTTTTAAAAATTGAAAAACATCGCTTTGTTCAAAGCGCATTCGCTGTTCAACCTGGTTTAGATTTGCGCTGTGTCGGGCATTTTCAAGTGCCGCTTCCGAGCTGTCAACGCAGGTAACCTCCGTGGCGCCGGCCATGGCAGCAGGGATTCCCCAAGCACCTGAATAGCTGAATAAGTCCAGTACTGTTTTATTTTTGCACAGTGCTGAAAGTTTGGCCCGGTTCTGCCGGTGGTCAAAAAACCAGCCGGTTTTCTGACCTTCCAACACATCTATCTTAAAACGGGCATTATTTTCTTCAATAATCAATGGCGACGGGAGTTGACCATATATGATTTCGGATTCACCGGAGAGGTTTTCAAGCTGGCGCTGGTGACTGTCATTTTTTAAGACGATGGCCTTGGGTGCAAATAAATCGATTAGCGTTGAGACTAATATATCTTTATGGGTTTCCATGCCGGCCGTGCTTATCTGTACAGACAGTACCTCACCGAAACGGTCGATAATCAGGCCAGGCAGACCGTCGCTTTCAGCAAACACCATTCGGTAGAACGGTTTATCGAAGTGCATTTGCCTTAAATTCAGGGCATTTTCCAGGCGTTTTTTAAAAAAAGTTGTCCCTGTTTTTAGATTGGATTTTCTTGATAACAGTCGGGCACAAATTAAACTGTTTGGGTTGATATAAGCGGTTCCCAGCGTTTTTTCCTGACTGGTTTTGACGGTAACCAGTTCACCGGCTTTGAATTGATCCAAAGGGCTGCGCCGGGTATCAACTTCATTGCTGAAAATCCAGAGATGCCCCTTTTTAAGGCGTTTGTCTTCGTTTTTTTTAAGAAAAAGTTCAGGATATTGAGTCATTGATTATGGAATTTTAAAAGAGTAGCCGCCGATTCCGGTTTTGGGCGGAATAATGTCCAGCTGGATTTCAGCCGATTGGCCAGCTGCCAGAAATTTTTGGGCCGGTTGGTAATTATCCGCTGAAAAGACCCTTTCGGCAAATGCCTGGCCTGTGTAGTCGAATAAACTGAGTTGAATGGCCGGGTAAGGCTGGGGGAATTCTGCCTGATTGACCAGGGCGATTTTAAAAACAGTGTGCCGGGCATTTTGCTGTTTTATGCTGCTGGACACAATACTGATTTCAGCTGGGTTTTTATAGGGAGGAAGGGTGCATGAGGCTAATTGGCAGAACTTGCTTAACCAGGGGCGTAAGGCGGGATTTTGGCTAAGTTGATAACTTTCAAAATAATATATCTGGGCGAATAGCAGAACACTCAGCCCTATCAGGCTCAGTATCCAGTATCGGCTGGTGTTTTGTTTTGGCTGTTCTGCAACCGGGGATAAAAAATCCCGGGAGTCAGTTTTAGAAATGGGCGTGTTATCAGCAGGTTCGTCACTGATGTATTCAAGCGCATCAAACATTGTCTGACAGGCGGGGCATTTGAGCATGCCCCGGGTTTCGCGCAGTTGTTCAGTGCTTATTGTTTGTTGTTTTTTACATTCAGGACATAGGGTGTACATGGTAGCCATCCAGCCTGCACCAGTCTTCCTGACTTGTGGGTGCGGCAAATTGCAGCTCCAGTTTTTGGTATGCGGATATTACAGAGTCTGCTTGCTCATTTAAAATCCCGGATAAAACCAGGGAACCATTATTATTAACAAGCTTAGCAATATTTTCGGAGAGTTCAATAAGGGGTTGAGCCAGAATATTGGCGATTACGATATCTGCCTGCATAGTCGGGAACTGTTCAGGGAGATAACAATGGATATTTTGCTGCACTTGATTTTTTTCGGCATTGCTTTGAGTGGCTTCTAACGCTTGAGGGTCAATATCCACACAATGTGCTTCCCGCGCGCCGAGTAATAAGGCAGCTACTGCCAGAATCCCGGAGCCACAGCCATAATCAATGATGGTTTTGTCTTTAATATCATGGGATGCCAGCCATTCTAGACATAATGCTGTTGTCGGATGTGTTCCCGTACCAAAAGCCAGGCCTGGATCAAGTGTCATGCAGACAGTTTCCTGTTCATGTATTTCCTGACCGGTTGGGCAGACCCATAGCTTGTCAGCAAATTTGATGGGTTTGAAATGTTCCAGCCAGGCTCTTTCCCAAACCTGGTCTTCAATCATTTCCTGTTTCCAGTCGCTTAATGTTGATTCCGGGAATTGTTTGAAAACAAGCAATTTAACCAGTTCAGGCTCGATATCCAGTTCAAACAGGGCGATGACCCGGGTGTTGCGCCAAATTTTGGTTTCACCGGGTGCCGGCTCGTAAACCGGTTCATCTTCTGCATCCATATAGGTGACAGAAACAGCACCCAGGTTACTGAAGCAGTCAGATAATTGTGGGGCTTGTTGTTTGGTTGTTGTAACAGAAAGTTGATGCCAGGCCATAACAGATTGGGAAAGGGCGTTTATCCCTATCGATAAACGCCCGGAAGGTGAACAGGAAGGGTTTAATTTAATCCCAGTTTCTTTTCCAGATAATGGATGTTTTGCTGGCCGATGGCAAAGGCGCTGTCGGCCATAATATCCTCTTGTAACGGGATATTGGTTTTAATGCCGTCAATAATCATTTCACTGAGTGCTGTTTTCATTCTGGCTATGGCGCTGTTTCTGTCCTCGCCGTGAGCAATCAGTTTGCCAATCATGGAGTCGTAGAAAGGTGGCACTACATAGCCGTTGTAAATATGTGTCTCACAGCGAATACCGGGGCCACCGGGCATATGGAACTGGTTGATTTTTCCGGGGCAGGGCATGAAGGTATCCGGGTCTTCAGCATTTAAGCGACATTCAATGGCATGGCCGGTAAAAGTGACCTCGTCCTGGGTTATGGATAATGGCTCGCCGGCGGCAACACGTAATTGCTCTTTGACAATATCAAAGCCGGTAATCATTTCTGTGACAGGATGTTCAACCTGTACCCGGGTATTCATTTCAATAAAAAAGAACTCGCCTTTTTCATACAGAAACTCAAACGTCCCAGCCCCGCGATAACCAATATCAACACAGGCTTTGGCACAAAGAGCGCCCATTCGTTGTCGTTGCTCTGCTGTTATACCGGGAGCCGGTGCCTCTTCGACCACTTTCTGGTGGCGACGCTGCATGGAGCAGTCTCTTTCACCCAAATGAATGGCATTGCCGTGATTATCGGCCAGCACCTGAAATTCAATATGGCGGGGATCTTCCAGAAACTT
>CAYLNS010000015.1:0-21029 GCA_964385115.1 uncultured Methylomarinum sp. | reverse complement strand
CGTGATTATCGGCCAGCACCTGAAATTCAATATGGCGGGGATCTTCCAGAAACTTTTCCATATAAACCGTATCATTGCCGAAGGCTGAGCCTGCCTCCGCTTTGGTCATGGTAATGGCGTTGATTAAGGCCGCTTCAGTATGAACGGTCCGCATTCCGCGGCCGCCACCGCCGCCAGCCGCCTTGATAATAACCGGGTAACCGATTTCCTGAGCCATTTTAAGATTGGTGGCATTATCATTGCCCAGCGGGTCGCCATTACCTGGAACACACGGAATATTGGCGGCCTGCATGGCTTTTTTGGCAGCGATTTTGTCACCCATCATGCGGATGGTATCGGCTTTGGGACCGATAAAGGTAAAACCGCTTTGTTCCACTTTTTCAGAAAAATCAGCATTTTCAGACAGGAATCCATATCCCGGGTGGATGGCTTCAGCATCAGTCACTTCTGCTGCACTGATAATCGCCGGGATGTTCAGGTAGCTGTCTGTGGATGAGGCCGGGCCAATGCAGACGGCTTCATCGGCCAGTCGCACATGCTTCAGGTCGCGGTCGGCAGTCGAGTAAACGGCGACAACTTTAATACCCAGTTCGCGGCAGGCCCGCAATATGCGTAGTGCGATTTCGCCGCGATTGGCAATCACTATTTTATCGAACATGATTATTTTCCCCGGTTCATTCTATGATGAATAATGGTTGGTCATATTCGACAGGCTGGGCATCCTCAACCAGTATTTTCTTGATAACGCCATCGGCATCCGATTCAATCTGATTAAGAATTTTCATTGCTTCAATAATGCAAAGTGTCTCGCCCACAGAAACTTTTTGTCCGACTTCAACAAACGGGGTGGCGCCTGGAGAAGATGAGCGATAAAAAGTACCGACCATGGGGGATTTAACCACGTGCCCGCTGACTGCCGGGGCCGACTCTGTTGCCGGGGCTTCTGCAGCAACCGGAGCGGCGGCCTGTGGAATAGCCGCTTGCAGTTGCGGTGCGGCGCTGACAACAGCAGGTGCTGAGCTGGAATAACGGCTGATGCGTACCGATTCCTCGCCTTCGCTGATTTCTATTTCAGCGATATCGGAGTCTTCAATAATTTCAATGAGTTTTTTTATTTTTCTAATATCCATGGTTTCAGGTCTCTTTTGCTAATATCCGATGGGCGGCCTCAAGGGCCAGTTCGTAACCGTGTGCGCCTAATCCACAAATAACCCCCTCAGCAATATCCGAGAAATAAGAATGCTTTCGGAAAGGTTCACGTGCATGTACATTGGACAGGTGAACTTCTATAAAGGGAATTTTGCAGGCAAGCAGGGCATCACGAATGGCGACACTGGTATGGGTAAATGCGGCCGGGTTGATAATAATAAAGTCGGCCTTGTCATGAAAGGCCTGGTGAATCTTTTCAATCACGTCATGTTCAGCATTATGCTGACTGAAATGGAGTTGATGATTCAGGGACTGCGCCATCAACTCCAGCGAATTTTTAATGTCCTGTAACGTTTGAGTACCATAATGGCCGGGTTCTCGAATACCTAGCAAATTAAGGTTGGGGCCATTGATAACGAGGATGTTTGCCATTAATGTGTCGATACTAAATTACTCAGGGCGCTAATTTTGCCTAATTTGTAGGGTTTTGTCCAGATATAAGTGATTTATTGACAGATCGCGACATAATCTTCATTTTTTCGCCTGTTTATTTGCTATTTAGAGTGAATGTTTCTTTTTGTGGATTTAACATTCAATCACATTCACGGCTAATCCACCCAGAGCAGTTTCTTTGTATTTGCTTTGCATATCACGCCCGGTGTCACGCATGGTTTTGATGACTTTATCCAGCGAAACCAGATGAGTTCCGCTGCCTCTCAGTGCCATTCGGGTGGCATTGATGGCTTTTACTGCGCCCATGGCATTGCGCTCGATACAGGGAATTTGCACAAGGCCGGCAATCGGGTCGCAGGTCAGCCCCAGATTATGTTCCATGCCAATTTCAGCCGCATTTTCCACCTGAGCCGGGCTACCGCCCAAAACTTCAGTCAAAGCGCCGGCCGCCATCGAGCAGGCAACACCAACTTCCCCTTGGCAGCCGACTTCCGCACCGGATATCGAGGCATTTTTTTTATATAAAATACCTAATGCGCCCGCGGTTAACAGGAAACGGATAATACCTTCTTCATTGGCATTATCACAAAATTGACAATAATAGTGCAAAACTGCCGGAATAATACCGGCGGCACCATTGGTCGGAGCGGTGACTACCCGGCCGCCAGCGGCATTTTCTTCGCTGACGGCCATGGCAAACAGATTGACCCAGTCCAGCTGGCCGAGCGGAATACTGGAATGTTGATGCTCGGCATGCAGTTGGCGATATAAATCCGGAGCCCTGCGTTTAACCTTAAGTCCGCCCGGTAAAATGCCTTCCTGGGTAAACCCCCGTTGAGTACATTGTTGCATGACCTGCCAGATATGGAGCAAATCCCGGCGGATTTCAGCTTCACTGAGCCAGGCTTTTTCATTATTCAGCATAATCTGGCTGATAGAGCAGTGCTGTAACATACATAGTTTCAGCAATTCATCCGAACTGGAAAATGGAAAGGGCAGGCAGTCTTCCTGGTGTGCTTCGGTTTGATTGGATTCACCTGCCGTGGTGATGAAGCCGCCGCCGATTGAATAATAGTCTTCAGAGAGCAGCGGGTTGGCGTCAGCAAAGGCGGTAAAACGCAGGCCATTGGCATGAAAGGGGAGTGATTCCTGATGATAAAGCAGGTCTGATTCTTCCGAGAACGAGATGCTCTGTTCGTTTAATAAATTCAGGGTATGCTGCTGGCGGATTCTTTCCAGTCTGGATGGTAGAGTGTCTACATCAATATGTTCCGGGGTTTCCCCTTCCAGCCCCATTAATACAGCTTTATCAGTTCCATGGCCTTTACCGGTTGCTCCCAGTGAGCCAAATAATTCGATTTGAATGCGCTGTGTTTTATTCAGCAATTTTTGCTTTTTAAGGGTTTCGGCAAAAAGCAAAGCAGCCCGCATCGGGCCAACGGTATGCGAGCTGGAAGGGCCGATACCTATTTTAAAAATATCAAAGACACTGATAGGCATAACAATATGTTTTTTTGTTGAAAAAAAGGTGCAACTACTTAGCGTATTTTTAGGTTTTTAATATCAGTCACTTACTCCAGAAGACGCCGTAAATACATCCGTGTAGGCTTGTATGTGACATCCATGTCACATACACTTCTTCCGTAAGCAACTGATATTAAGTGGTATTTCTTTTCTAAAGCACGCTGAGTAGAAACAAAAAATAAGAGGACAAACAGGCCATGAAGGTTCCGTAGAGGTACAGATGAATTGTCCCTACAAAACCCGGCTATAAATATAAGCTACAAATTATGTCTGGATAATATCAGTTATTCAGTCGGTGTTTGCTAACAATGGCGCTATTATTTCCAGCAGTTTCTTACGGGATAACTCGCCCGGGTGCCGGTGAATAACCTGTCCCTGCGGATTGACGATAAGGGTAAACGGAACGGCATTAACGATATTCCCTAACTGTCTTGACAGGCTGATTGCCGCATCACCACCAATCAGAATGGGGTAATTAACCGGTGTTTTAGCCAGATATTGCTGAACAGGTTCAAGGTCTTCAATTGCAATCCCAATGAACTGCACATTACTGGTTGAAAGTTCAGTCTGCAGATTGATAAATTCCGGGATTTCCTTCAGACATGGTGGGCACCAGGTGGCCCAGAAATTAATAATCAGGATTTTTCCCTGCCATTCTGAAATATGATGCTGAACACCCTGAGTATCCGGCAAGCTGAAATCCAGCATTTTTATCATCGGTTGTTTGGCCACTTGCTGTTCAATATGCCATTTTTTAAATGCCATACCCGCAAAAACAGCTATTAATGCAGCGATAATCAAAAAAATATTTTGTTTCACAGAAGATTTCTCAATGTTTGCATAAATGTTTCCGCATCCTGATAGCCTATTACCCGCGAGCCTACTCGTTCCTGTTTATCTGGGCCAAAAAAGATAATTCCCGGCGGGCCGATTAAATTAAAGCGTTTTAATAAGGCTTTATCCTGGTCATTGTTAGCCGTTACATCGGCCTGTACCAGGATAAAATTGGAAAGCCGTTGTCTGACGCCGGGGTCGGTAAAGGTAAAACTTTCCATTTCCTTGCAGGAGATGCACCAGTCCGCATAAAAATCCAGCATCAGCCATTTACCCTGCTCGGCGGCCTGCTGGATTTTTTGATTCAACTCTTCAACAGAATGGATTTTTTCAAATGCCAGCTCCTGCTGCTGGGTCGTGCAGGCTTCGGCGGTGGCAATGCCGTGTAGTGGACGCAGTGGATTGGTATTGCCGGTGCTTAAACCGATTAATAACAACACGCCGTAAACCAGAAAGACAACCCCCACACCTTTCCATAGTTTGTGCCAGTTGGATGATTCTTCAGGTAATGGGTCGATGGCATTCAGATAGATGGCCGGAATAATCAGCAATAATGCCCATAAAAACATGGTGACTTGGGCCGGCAGGATACGATCCAGCATCCATACGGCAACCGCCAGCATAATCACGCCAAAGACGGCATTGATTGAACTCATCCAGTGGCCGGCTTTTGGCAGCAGCTTGCCTGCCGAGGTACCCAGAATTAACAGCGGAATACCCATGGCAAAGCCCATAACAAACAGACTGGAAGCACCCAGAACCACATCGCCGCTTTGACCGATATAAATCAGTGCGGCCGCTAATGGGGCCGCCACACAGGGGCCGACTATCAGTGATGACAGGGCGCCCATAATGCCTGCGCCAAGATAGGAGCCGTCACGGTTTTTATCGCTGTGTTGATTGAGTTTAAGCTGAATGGCTCTTGGCATTTGCAAATGAAAAAAACCAAACATGGACAGTGCCAGCAGAATGAAAATCAGGCTGAACAACACGATAATCCAGGGTTGCTGAAAAGTAACCTGTAAGTTGCTGCCAAATAAAGCCGCCAGTACCCCGAACAAGGTGTACATCAGCGCAGAGGCCAAGACATAGCAAAAAGACAGTAAAAATGCCTTGCGGCTGCCGATATTTTTCCCCTGACCGACAATAATGCCCGATAAAATGGGAATCATTGGAAAGGTGCAAGGGGTGAACGCCAGTAATAAACCAAATCCGGCAAAACTGAACAGAGTAATCCAGAAGCTGTCATTTTGCAGTGAACTGACAATCATATCCTGCTCTGACTGTGGCGCGGGTGTTGCCGGGCTGATAGCTTGGGCTGCCGGCAGCGCCAGGGAAAGGGTTTTCTGCATCGGCGGGTAACAGACACCCCGGTCGGCACAGCCTTGATATTTAACCAGCAGTTTAATCGTGGTGGCAGAAGTGTTTTGCCGGATTAAGGGTACGTCAAAGGCCAGTTTGTGATGGAAAATCCGCACCTGACCAAAAGACTCGTCATGATAAGGTTCGCCTTTCGGGACAGTAAAAGAGCCAAGTTGAACGCCATCGTTATTTTCCAGGCTGATGTGGATTTTATCGCGATACAAATAGTAACCTTTTGCCAGCTCCCAGTTAAAATGCAGTAACTGCGGATTTTTAACCGAGACCAAAAGCCGGAAGGCTTCATCGGCAGGCAGCAGTTCATCTTCAAAAAGCTTTGAGGTGAACTGTCCGAATCCTTGAAATAATTGTTTGACCGGATTGTTTGATGGGGTTACTTGATTGCCAAGATTCAGCGTGAGAATTTTTTTCTGTGGCGGATAACACACCCCCATATCCGCACATCCCTGATATTTCACCTGCAGCCGCAGCGTGTTGGTGGCAGAATCGCTGTTAAAAGGTAATGTCACTGTCAAATGTTTACGGTAAGTGACAACATCGCCAAAATAATCATCATGTTTGACTTTGCCTTTCGGCAGCGAGGGTGGCTGCAGATGAACAGTCTCCGTCAAGGATTCGAACGCCAGTTTATTCTGATAAAGGTAGTAACCTTCATGTATGTCCCAGTCAATTTGTAGCGTATCGGGTGCGATAACTTTGGCGCTCAGCTTGAAAGCCTGGTCAGCCGGTAATAACTCGGCATTACCGAGCGCCCAGGCTGAATTTATAAACAGACTCAGGCAAAAAACAGTCAGCCACGTATGAGGGGGCAGGCTTTTATTGGCAAAATTGATAAAACGGCTTAATCGGGTTGTAAGCATGTGTCCATCCAGTTTAAATAGTCCGGTAATGCGTGAGCAATAGAGACTGCAACAATTTCCGGAAGTTCATAGGGGTGAATAGCGGTGATTTTTTTCTCCAGCTCAGGGTAGGCATCCTGGCGTGACTTGATTAAGAGCAGGCATTCCTGAGCCGTTTCAATTTTGCCCTGCCACTGATAAATCGAGGTGATGCTGGGTACAATGTTAATGCAGGCCGCGAGTTTTTCGGAGACAAGCGTCCGGGCAATCTTTTCAGCCGTTTCCTGATTCGGGCAGGTACAGTAGATTATTTGATGCATAGTGAAAAATAAAAATGCTGGTAATTTGTTTTGGATGGTTCTACCATCACGGATTCAGGCAATAGTAAATCCAAATAAGGTTATTTTAAATGAAAATCGTGCAAGTTTTGTTCCTGTTTTTTCTGATTATCCCTTTTATAGAAATTTATCTGCTGCTGCAGATCGGTGGCATTATTGGTGTGTTACCGACGATTTTTATGGTGGTGTTTACCGCTGTTTTGGGCGCCTGGTTGTTGCGCAGGCAGGGGCTTGCGACCTGGATGCGCTTTCAGGAAAACCTGAATAAAGGGGTCATGCCGGCTTATGAAATGATTGAAGGGCCTATTTTACTGGTCGGTGGCGCTTTATTGCTGACCCCGGGATTTTTTACCGATGCCTTGGGCTTTGCCTGCCTGGTGCCGCAGTTTCGTAAAAAAATAGCCCGTTATGTCATCGAAAATCATATGCTGCAGGCGGCTGGCTTCAGACCCCCTCAAAATCAGCAGAATCCTCAGGATGTGATTGAGGGAGAATATAAAAAGGAAGAAAAGTAAGCCTTATATTTAAAAGTTCCATATTGTTCTCACGCTCCTGCGTGGGAATACCCGACAAAACGCTCTGCGTTTTAGTGACGCAAATCATTTTGGTAGGCTGTTCCCACGGAGACCGTGGGAACCATGTTTCTTTTGAACTTTATTAATCATCCATTTTTAAAACCAGTTTGTGAATCCGTCGAACACCAACGGCAACAATAACCAGAACCACAGGGATGGATAAGCCCACGGCGAGCGGCGGATTAATTTCCCAGCCGGCTGATTTCATGGCCTGGGCAACATTGCCAATCAGGCCGACGATGTAACTGGTAATGGCGATGATGGACAGACCTTCCACCGTGCTTTGCAGTCGCAGTTGCATTTTAGCATGGGCATTCATGGATTTAAGCAAATCCTGATTTTGTCTTTCGATGGAAATATCCACCCGGGTTCTGAGCAGTTCGCCGGCATTGCTGATGCGTTCGGATAATTTCATAAAACGCTTGATAGTCGACTGGCAGGTTCCGATGGCCGGTTCCAGCCGCCGGTTCATAAATTCACTGAAGGTTTGCAAACCCTGGATTCTGACTTCCCGTAGGTCCTGAATCCGCTGGATAACCAGATTATAGTAGGCGCTGGCGGCATCAAAACGATAGTGATTACTGGAAATATGATTCTCTATTTCAGCTGCCAGTGTTGTCAACTCGTCCAGTAATTGGCTGTCATCACAATCTGTTTCCGCCATGGCGGAGGTAATAGCATTTAATCGTTTATCCGCCTGTCCCAGTACCGGCGCCAGCTGCTTGGCAATCGGAAAAGCCAGCAATGCCATGACCCGGTAAACCTCAATTTCAAACAGACGTTGCAATAAGCGGCCTGCCTGGGCGGTTTTTAAATGTTCATCAATAATCAGAAAACGGCTGAAACCATCGACGTGAATGCGAAAATCGGTATAGGCTTTGGCCGCTCCGCCACTGACTTTGGCACCGACCAGGGCATTGCCTGAAAAAAACTGACTGATGGATTCAATATCAGCGTTTATTTTATCAGACGGCATAATGACCGCATGTGCGGCGACAATCACTTTACCCGGGAATTTTGCCATCCAGTCCACCGGCGCCTTTTTTAAAGCCGGTTCATCAAAAGGCGAGGTTTTAATATTATTGACAAAGAAGGTGTAGGTAACAAATTCAGAATGCTGCTCCCAGCGCAACTGAAAATCATCAAAATGCGCGGTAAAATGATTGGCATCCTGTTTGGGCGGGGTAATGCCAAAGCGCTCACACAGGGCCAGCAAATGTTCTCGGTCACGTTTTTTTTCGTCGCCGCTGAGTACCAGCGCCAGATGTGAGGCGGTAACGGGCAAATCCAGCGTCACCGAAGAACGGGCGTGGACTTCATTATGCAATTGAAAGCGCTGGGGATGATTGTCTGGCAGAGGAAATAAAGTGGGCACAGGATGTTAAAGGCTTATGTGAATCAACAATGAAATAAACATGGCTTGAATTATAGAGTAAAACAGAACATTTTCCTCGTTTCCATGCTATGAACAGCCGGTATGGATTCCCACGGAGACCGTGGGAATCAGGAATAAAGCGGGGTGGAGTTACTTTTCGTTATTGCCTTCAGATTCTACGGTACTTTTATCCATGGCGGAATAAGCAGGGCACCAGCCGGAATATCCTGTTGCAACCAGTACAACGCCCAGAATCAGTAAAATAATGCTGGCGGTAAAGACCGAGATAAGCAGTAAGGCTGCACCCGCTGCCATACGGTATTTTTTTTCCTTGTCACCGACATTATGTTCAAATTTAATCAAGCGTTTCACATCAAAAGCCATTGTATTAACCCTCTTCTTAGTTGTTATCGTTATTATCCGTGTTGTCAACCGTTCCGTAAACTGCAAATATACACAGCCTGTAAAACAGATACAAATATTTTAACAAATCAGCTCCCGGGAAATGGTATATTGACCGGTTTTTTATCTTTTTCATGATTTTGAAAAAATCATTGTGCATATGAAGAATTTACTCTACTGATGGATACGCAATCAATTATTTCCAGTTTGAATGATGCCCAGCGTCTGGCGGTTTCGGCGCCGGAACAGGCCATGTTGGTACTGGCCGGTGCCGGGAGTGGCAAAACCCGGGTTCTGGTACATCGTATTGCCTGGCATATTCAGGTGAATGGCATTGCCGCGCATAATATCCTGGCCGTGACTTTTACCAACAAAGCTGCCAGTGAAATGCGGGGGCGCGTTGAATCGTTGCTCAAAATATCCGCCCGTTCCATGTGGATAGGGACATTTCATGGACTGGCCCATCGTTTGCTAAGACGACACGCCAGACAAGCCAGATTGCCGGAAACCTTTCAGGTGATGGATTCTGATGACCAGTTAAGAGTGATTAAACGGCTGATAAAAAATCTGAATATTGATGATTCCAAATGGCCGCCCAAACAGGTTCAGTGGTTTATCAATGCCCAGAAGGATGAAGGCATTCGTGCCCGACATATACCGGAAGATAATGGCGACGTTTATCAGCAGCAAATGGTCAAGCTTTATAAAGCGTATGAACAGGTATGTGACCGATCAGGGCTGGTGGACTTTGGGGAATTATTACTCAGAGCCCATGAGCTGTTACGTGATAATGAAGATTTGTTGGATTTTTATCAACAGCGTTTCCGGCATGTGCTGGTTGATGAATTTCAGGACACCAATACCATTCAATATGCCTGGCTGAGATTACTGACGGAGGGACGCGATAATTTATTTGTTGTAGGAGATGATGACCAGTCGATTTATGGCTGGCGCGGGGCAAAGGTCGAAAATATCCAGTTGTTTCAGCAGCATTATCCTAATCATCAATTGATTAAACTGGAGCAGAATTACCGTTCAACCGGACATATTTTAAAGGCGGCCAATGCCGTGATTGCGCAAAATGATGCCCGTATCGGCAAACAATTGTGGACAGAAAGCGGCGATGGCGAGCCGGTTTCGTTATATGCGGCCTTTAATGAACAGGATGAAGCTTACTTTGTTGTGGAAAAAATTCGCCAATGGGTGAATGAAGGCGGCTTGCGTCGTGATATTGCCATTTTATACCGTTCAAATGCGCAGTCCCGACAGTTTGAAGAACGATTGATGTCAACCGCGACCCCTTACCGGGTTTATGGCGGCCTGCGGTTTTTTGAACGCATGGAAATCAAAAATGCGCTGGCGTACTTACGATTGATGAGCAATCGGCAGGATGATGCCTCGTTTGAACGGGTTGTCAATACTCCGACACGCGGAATCGGGGCCAAAACCATTGATGAAATCAGAATACTGGCCCGGGAACAGGGCTGTTCACTATGGCAGGCTGCCGAAAACATGATTGGCCATAGTCGTTTGACTCCCCGAGCGGCCAATGCCTTGAAAGGCTTTATGCAGCTGATTGAACGACTGGACGAAGAAGCCCGGGAGCGTGAGCTGTTTGAAAAGGTTAAATTAGTGGTCGAAAAAAGCGGCCTGGTTGAGCTGTATCAAAAAGAAAAAGGCGAAAAGGGCGAGGCCCGCATAGAAAACCTGGAAGAACTGGTAAATGCCGCGCGGTTGTTTGATTATGAAGCCGACAATGAGGAAAATCTGTCGGAGCTGGATATGTTTCTGGCACATGCGGCACTGGAAGCCGGTGACAGCCAGGGGGATGAATATGAGGATTGTGTCCAGTTGATGACGCTGCATTCGGCTAAAGGGCTTGAGTTTAAACGGGTGTTTCTGGTGGGCATGGAAGAAGGGCTGTTTCCATCGCAACAATCCACTGATGACCCAGCCAGACTGCAGGAAGAGCGGCGGTTGTGCTATGTCGGCATCACCCGCGCCAAGGAAGAACTTTATCTGACGCATGCAGAATCCCGGCGTTTATATGGAAAAGAAAGCTATCCTGCGCCTTCCCGTTTTATTCGGGAAATACCGGCTGAATATTTACAGGAAATCCGAATCCGCGCACAAGTCAGCCGGCCGGTGGCGGTTTCAAAACAGTCGACTGTGTCAGGGCAGAATGCAGCTTATTCATTAGGCCAGCGCGTCAGGCATGTCAAGTTTGGCGAAGGGGTGGTTCTGCAGGTTGAAGGCGAGGGCGCTCAGGAGCGGGTACAGATTAACTTCCAGAATGTCGGGCTTAAATGGCTGATGCTGGCTTATGCCAAGCTGGAGAAATGTGATTAGGAAAGCAAAAAGGGGCTTGGTTTCAGCCCCTTTTTTATCAGCATTTTAAGCGATGGCCTTAGGCTGTTTGAAACGGAATAACAGGGCAAAACCGCTGAACATGAACCAGAATGCAGCCGGTAAAGGCACTGCAGTGACCAGATTGCTGCCAAGGACTGTTGCAATTTGTGTAGAATTCAGTATTTCCCCATCACCTCCAGGAGTCATCAGGTTATGAGGGTGGTCAGCCAAGGAGAGGTGACCCAATCCCAGATTATGCCCAATTTCATGAGCAATAACACTGGCGACAACTTCACGTCCGCTAGTAAATCCCAGAAGATTAGAGCCTACATATTGGGTAATACCATTACCACTGACATAGCCAAGGCCGGCAGCATTATTGTCGCCCAAAAGTCCAAACCCAGCAGCGATTTTGACGAAAAATATATTGATGATGCTGGAATCACTGTTTGTGACGCCGGCACTGGCGCCATCGTTAACAATTGTTGTTAAATCAGATTGTAGGCGATCATCGCCATTATTATTGGGAGGACCGCCAGTGCCCCAGTTGGCGAAGGTGTTATTCCAGTTGTTTGGGTTAAGGAATTTTACATCAATGCCGGCCTGTCCCCAGATCTGATCGATATAACCTTCAATTTCAGATTGTGCCGATGCTGAACCCATAAAACTGGCAGTATTACTGCCATCATCATCAGAAACAATAATAGGCTGAACGGTTACCCTATGGTTGATAGGTAAAGACGGGTTGACTGTTAATGCATAGACGCCGGTAAAGCTGGCAAAATAGAGCATAGCAATCGAAAAGAGCTTTTTGTTTAACATGGTTTCCTCGTTGGTGTGGTTGAAATTATTTACAGACAGTGGCTGTTTGTTGCAAGATTAAAGTCAGCAGTCTTTTTGTAGCAGGAATTTCTGCCTTGGCTTCAAAAATATCTGAACATTCTGGGTCTTCATTTCTTGTGCGCGAAGATAACGCATGAATACCAATGGCTTTTAAAGGCTGCTTGTTAATTGTCCATTCCGTACAGTCTTGTTGCTGACAGCTTAAATAATGTTTGGTGTCTGGTGTATCTGAATACCACCAGATTAGCGTTTCAGCCGGAAAAGGGGTCTGTGTTTTGTCGACTGTTTTAATCGTGACCGGGCTATATTCCATACCAATAACGGTGTCTGTATAAGTAAAAAGCAAGATTAAAAAAAATTTTCCGACTATTTTCATTGTATATGCTATTTGAGGGTACTGGCTATTGTACAAAGGTCGCATTTTTTAAGTTGCTTGTATCATCGTTTAAAAAGATGAAATGTTACTTAAACAGGTCAATAAAATTAACAATCAATTTTCTGCTTTTTTGGCTTCAAGCTGTTCGACTTTGCTTTGCAATTTTTTAAACGCCTTAATCAATTCCGGTAATTTGCTCAGCGCCGCCAGTTCCTTCCAGGCTGTTTTTCGGTCTTTGGCGGGGAATCCCCAGACCTGAGTGCCGGGTTTGACATCCTGAGAGACGCCGGAGCGAGCCATTACCACGGCTTGCTGGCCGATGGTGACATGATCGGCAATGCCCGAGCTTCCTGCCAATATCGCGCCATCTTCAATGGTGACTGAGCCGGATATTCCGGATTGTCCGCAGATAATGACATTGCGGCCTACATTATTGTTATGTCCCAATTGCACCAGGTTATCAATCTTGCTGCCAGCGCCGATGCGGGTTGCCCCGAGTGCGCCGCGGTCGATACAGGTATTGGCGCCAATTTCCACATAATCATCAATCACCACATTTCCGACATGGGGGACTTTGATGTGCTGGTTATTTCTGAATTTATAGCCAAAGCCATCGGCGGCGATGACAGCGCCAGAATGAATGGTCACATGGTCGCCGATAACGGTGTTATCGTAAATTACGGCATTGGGATAGATTTTACAATGCTTGCCGATTTTTACATGATTGCCGACATGCACATTGGCATGAATCTCGGAATGGTCGCCAATCTGACTGTGTTGACCGATGGATGCAAACGGCCCGATATGAAGGCTGCTGCCCAGTTCCGCATTATCTGAGATATCGGCCTTGTCAGAAATCTGTCTGCTAATTTCCGGTGCGGGATGCAGCAGGGTAACGGCTTTTAAAAAACTGATTTCAGGGTCTTCGCAAACTAGTAAAATCAGGTTTTCAGGCGCGCCTTTATCCAACAGAGCTTTGGATATGAAGCAGGCGGTGGCCTGACAATCAGCCAGATATTTCTGATATTTTTTATCGCTGAGTACAGTAACCTGGCCGGGCTGTGCGTTTTTAATATCGGCAGCGGATTCGATTGATACAGTGCTATTGCCATTTTCAATGCTTGCGTCACAGTGTTTGGCCAGTTCTTCAATGCTTAAAGTCATGTTATTTCCAGATTTCAATAATATTGGTAAAGTCGTCGGTCCATGATTTGATATCAAAATACAACGGTAATTGCTGCCATTGTCCGAGCCGGCTTTGCTGTAAAAGTGTCAGGCGGTTTTTGTTTTTGGACA
The DNA here is from genome assembly GCA_964385115.1 of uncultured Methylomarinum sp. GTDB lineage: Bacteria > Pseudomonadota > Gammaproteobacteria > Methylococcales > Methylomonadaceae > Methylomarinum. The sequence continues at coordinate 7,296 of CAYLNS010000015.1, read as the reverse complement.
TGACCACCCAGTCGGTCGCCACGATTAACGGCGTCGGATGTTTGGGTTTAAATTCCTGTATCAGCGCTGCCAGTTTTAACTTTTGCGCATGATCGGCCAGAATCTTTTTCAATGCCAGATGGCGGTTGGTGATATGAAAAGCCAGTATGCCATCGGGCTTGAGCTTATCAAAATACAGTTGTATGGCTTCCCGTGTCAATAAATGAGTAGGCACCGAATCGGAACTGAAGGCATCGAGTATCAGTAAATCAAAATGCTGATTTGGCTCATGCGTCAGTGACAGCCGGCCGTCGCCGACGATAATGGCGGCCGATGGCGTGCAGCGGCTTAAGTAACTGAAGTATTCAGGATTGGTGGCGATGCTGACATCGAGCGGGTCAATCTCATAAAACCGCCATTGCTGACCGGCTTTGGCATAACAGGCCAGCGCACCGGCGCCCAGACCGACTGAGCCGACAGACCAGTTCTGGTTTTGTGAATCGTAAACGCTGAATAATTGTCCAATCGGCCCCGGACGGCTGTAATAAGTGTAGGGCGTGGTGACATATTGTGGTGTCAGTCGCTGAGCGCCGTGTTTGGTGGTGCCGTGAAACAGTTCATGATATTTTTCCGGCTGGTTTTGCTCGTTCAGGAAAACACTTTCCCGAACCGAAAAAACCCCGAAAAAGCTGCGTTCCTGGAACAGGGTATTTGACAACAGGTTATGCAGGCCGTGACTGAAAAACAGAATCAGGCCGGTCAGCAGGGCCAGGGTTAACGCCTGTTTGCGGAAGGCATAAGTTAAGCCGGCCATTAAAATAAGCGCCACACCGATGCTGTCAAGATAGTGAGGGATATTGTCGGTCAGCGCATAAATACCCAGCCCCAGTGCCAGCAAAGCGGCTGGTAACACAAGTTGAAATTGCCAGCGTTGTCCGAAAAATCCCGGTCTGAGCATCAGGGCAGTGACAATCATCAAGGGATATTCATAAACAGCATTAAACACAAACGGCGCAACAAAAGTGTTAAACATGCCCCCCAGCATTCCGGCAAATGACATGATTAAATAATAATCGGTCAGATGATGGGTATGCGGGCGGCGTTTGGCCAGCTCTCCATGGCAGACCATAATCGCCAGAAAAAAGACCAGCAAATGCAATGCCAGATTCAGCCAGTACGGTAAAACGGCCGGATTGATAAAGGAATAGGCGATAAACGGCAGCAGCACGATGGGCTGAAGGGTAATCATCAGCGGATGAATTTTATCGGCCCATTTGGAAAATACCAGAATGAAGGACAGCAAATACAATGTCAGCGGGATAATCCACAATAATGGAACCGAAGCGATGTCGGTGCTGATGAAGTTGGTCAGCCCCAGCAACAGGCTGGATGGCACAAAGGCCAGCAGCAGCCAGTGTAATCGGGTTCGGGGCGGTAAATCAGCAATATCGTTATCCGTTTCTGACGGGTTATCGGCAGTGTCAGTGTTATGCTGGCGCCATAAAATCAGTCCACAGCCGATAATCAGCAGAATTAGCAGGCCGTAGGCAATGCTCCAGTATTGTTGCTGTGCCGCCAGTCCGATATTGGGTTCCAGCAGAAACGGGTAACTTAACAGCGCCAGCAGGCTGCCGGCATTGCTGGCAGCGTACAGATAATAAGGGTCATGACTGGTATGGTGGCCGATATGGGAGAACCATTTTTGCAGCAGTGGCGCAGTGGTGGAAACCACAAAAAAGGGCAGGCCGATGGCAATCAGCAAAATCCAAATCAGCCAGAAGGTCGGATTGATTTCTGTCGGCGGGGAAATGCCATCCGGCAGAGCAATGGGCAGAGCGGCCAGACTGATGACTAAAATGGCGATATGAACCTGAATCTGGCGGGTTTTTTCCAGTTTTCCGGTCAAAAAGTGTGCGTAAAGATAGCCCAGAAACAAAATCATCTGATAAAACACCATGCAGGTGTTCCAGACTGCCGGTGTGCCGCCGAGCAATGGCAGCAACAGCTTGCCAAACAGCGGCTGGATGACAAACATCAGGGTGGCGCTGGTAAACAAGGTGCCGGCAAACAGAAAAATAAGGGACAGGTTGCGAGAGGCTGAGGCTTTACTTGTATTCATTATGAGCGTGAGATTTTTAAAATATCATGAGGGTAAACGGTCAGCAGCAGACAGTATCTGTATGAAAACGGGATTGTAAAGCCTTTGCCTTGGACACATCCAGTTGTTGTTGCCGTTGATGTTGCTGGCATAATGCCCCTCGAAAGCCCAGATAATCCGGCTTTAGCGGCATTAGCATTTCAATATGACGGGCTCTTAAAGAACCTGCCAGACCGGTGAGCAATGAATTTTGTCTGGCCTGGCTGACAAACAGGCGAATAGTCTCCATCGACATCACATCAGTCAGCGAACCGCAGTTTTTGTCCATGGTATCCAGCATGACTCCTTTAAAGCCGGTTTCAGCCAGCGGCTGGATAATGCTTAAATCCGGTTGGGTATCGGCAAATAAAACGGCAATCAGCCGGTATTGCTGACTGATATCAGCCAGAGCGGATAACACTGCACGGTAATCATCGGCCGGAAAAAACCCCATTTTGACGTAATCGACACCGGTGTCGCCAATGGTTTTGATAGCATCCAAAATAATATCGGGCTGCATGGGTAAATCACCAATGGTGGCGCTCAGGGTGTTATGCGGGCCGACTTGTTCGACAATCTGGCGGATGGTCGTTGCCGGCAGTGCACCTAATGCACCTTGTGCAGGCTGTTTCAAATCAATAATATCAATGGCAAGATTTTCTATCAGCCGGGCTTCCTGCAGGCTGTTGATACTGGCAAGCATTCCGGTCATGCCTGAATCACCTCATGTTTAAAATCTTCAATCACTTCCATCAGCCAGTGCCAGGCTTCACGTTCCTGCTCGCCGGCTGTTTTTTCAAAGCCTATTTTAAGATATTCCAGTTCCGCTTCTATCTTTTCCCAGGGCAGCATATGTAAACGGCTGACCAGAATAGCGGCTTCAATCACGGCAAACTGGGCGCGGTTAAAGCCTTTAAAGGGCTTATGAATCGCTTCATGTATGGTTTTGCAGAAAATCATCGGCCGGACATCGTCATCTTCAATATTGACTATTTCCAGTTCACAATGGGACAGTGCAGACTCCAGAAAACGGCAGTTGATTTTTTCAGCTTCTTTTAATGGCCAGTCGCGGCGACCGGTCAGGCAGCCGGCAAAAACTCTGACATCATCGCAGTAGTTGATGATAACCGAGCCGGTTTCCAGGATATTATCCAGGGTGGTGCAGGGTTTAAAGGGGCGAATCACAAATTTGTCATTGTGAACATGAATGCCCATGGGGGCAATATGCGTTTCGCCATGTTTGTTTTGGGTGGTGACTATGGCTTCTTGAATCATTTTTTTAAAGTGCTTCCGGCAGGTTTAAAACTGTGTAAATCAATGGTTGCCTCATTATGGTCGCTTGCACAGCCCCAGTCCAGTGTCTGGTCCTGAGTAAAGCGTTTGCCCAGTTGCCAGGAGATTTCCGCCCGCGCCAGTTCCACGCCCAGGTAAAAGGCATGACCGCCATCGTTTTCAACCCCCAGTTTGGGAAATAGTTCAAATGGGTCGCTGGCAGTGTGCAAACCATCGCGGTTGAAAATATGGATGCCTTCTTCGCTGGTCTGGATGCGATAGCTGGGGTCGCGGATTTCAGCAGCCAGTGATTTTATCTCCTGAAAGCTGTAGGGAAACGGGGCAATATCGTGAACCGTCATCAGGCTGGGGTCGATATGTTTGGGCAGGGTATTCATCTGGCTGGCGGCATGCATAATGCGTCGGGCTTTGTCGGCTTCACGGATGGCGCGGCGGGCATGCTGGCTGACCTCGGTTGCCAGAATATGGCCGATGTTCAGTTCCGAGCAAATTCCCAGCAGCAGGGCATTCATGCCGGTGGTGTCGGCATGTGTCAGTTCGGTCAGGTTACCGACGCCCATCATCATTTCAATATCAGGATAACGCTGACGGAATTGATAATTACGCACGATGGATTCGGTAAAGCCAAAATGAATCGGGTCAAGAATCGGGTCAACAATAAAAGCTTTGTTGTTTTTCTGCAGTGTTTCGACCGGTTTATCCAGGGTGCTCAGGTCGCCATGGGTTTCTGGAATTAAAATCGGCGTTGCCTCGACTTCATCGGCTATCCACAGGGTTTTTTCGGACAGGCTGAGCATATAATCAGCACCGGCTTTACCGCCGCGGAGCAGGTCATCGCTTTCCAGAGAATCGATACTGACCTGAAAGCCTTCCTGTTTTAATGTCTGGATACATTCTTCAAGATGCGGGAATTTTGTCCCGGGCAGGCAGCCGATATCAATCACATCCGCGCCGTTTTTCTGGTAATAAAAAGCCCGTTCCAAAACTTCCTCAATACTGATATTCGGTGCGTCGGTGATTTCGGCAAAAATTTTGACCGAATACTGGCTTAAATCAATGTGCTGGGCGGCCTGTCCGAAAAACTGCGGCAAATCCTTGATTTCTTCCGGGCCGCGTTCAACCGGCAGGCCCAGTTGTTGAGACAACTGTTCAAGGTCGCCCCGGCAGCGTCCCGGAACAATGATGCGGTCGGCGCCAAAAGTATCTTTCAGACGGCGGCCAATCATTTCGGCTGTCATTAGTGCAGCGACTTTTACGCCCAGCTGATGGACGGTGTAGTCAAAATCCGGCTGCATTTTTTCTAAAACCTGGCGCGCCTGTTTTTCTGCCAGTTTGCCGGTTAAAAAAAGGATATGCTCGCTCATGGCAATGTGGCCAGTCGGTGTTTGACAGCGTGTTGCAGTTCATCCACATTATCAACCACCTGTGTGAATTCAAAATGGCGGATTTTTTCGGTGGCTTCAAGGTCAATTTTGCGCGGATAAACCATGACTTTTTTATTACCGGGTGCGGTGGTTTCCATTTCCGGCGCAATATCACAGGGATAGACAATACTGGGAACCCGGCATTTTCCCGCCTGGGCATACAGATTGGTGACCAGTGAATCGGCGATACCGAGGACACATTTGGCAATGGTGTTGGATGTGGTCGGTGCCATTACAAAAGTATGGTAATAGCCTTTGTAAAACAGGCCAACAGGCGGCGCAGATGCGGCTTTGTCGCGATAAACAGGCATTTTGCTGCGGATTTCCTTGATGTCTGCGCCATACATTTTCAATACCTCTTCACCGGCCTGACTTAAATACAGGTCAACATGTTCTAAAGTTAGCAGGAATTCAAGACATTCTTCTATATAATGACCGGAGCCGGTAATGGCCCAGGCCAGTCGTGGTTGTTTCATACCCGCGTGCAGGTTTTTATAGTGAATAAAGTTCCATTATACCTTAAGCAATGAATGGACATGATGATTGAGAATGTTTTCAATGGTGAGTAAATTTCAAAAACCCCGGATTATGGGTATATTAAATGTGACACCGGACAGTTTTTCTGATGGTGGACAGTATACGGCCGTGGATAATGCGCTGCGGCACTGTCGTTTTATGCTGGAAGAAGGTGTCGATATGATTGATGTGGGGGGTGAGTCTACAAGACCGGGCGCCCGCCCTGTTCCGGCAGCCGAACAGATTCGCCGGGTGGTTCCGGTCATTCGAGCGATTAGAGAATCGTTGTCTGAAACTCTGGAAATCAGTATAGACACCACACTGGCTGAAGTGGCGGAAGCGGCTTTACAGGCGGGTGCTACACTGGTCAACGATGTTTCCGCCGGGGCGGATGCCGGGATGCTTGATGTGGTGGCCGGGCATAAGGTTCCTATCGTGTTGATGCATATGCAGGGCACGCCGCAAACCATGCAGGAAAATCCATTTTATGAAGACCCGGTCAGGGAAATCATGGAATTATTGCTGGCCAGAGTGGAAGCGGCAACCCGTGCAGGCATCAAACAGGAAAATATCATCCTGGATCCCGGCATTGGTTTTGGCAAGCGCAAGCAGGATAATCTTGAATTACTGGCGCATCTTCAACAGTTTGTAAACACAGGCTTTCCGGTGTTGCTGGGCACCAGCCGCAAACGCTTTATGGGCAGTATTTGTCAGGTGGAGACGCCTTCTGAGCTGGTAACGGCAACGGCAGTGACTACCGCTTTAGGCGTTATGGCCGGTGTGCAGATATTTCGCGTGCATGATGTCAGGGAAAACCGGCAGGCAGCCGATATTGCCTGGGCTATTAAACAAGCCGAATAATGTTGGCCCAGGAACTGCTTTTACTGGAACGACGTTTTGAGAAATCTATTTTAAGTCGTATTCAGGACAAGCGACTGGATAATCATGGGGTGGAATTGTGGCTTAAGCGGGATGATTTATTGCATCCGGTTATCTCCGGCAATAAATGGCGCAAGCTGAAATATATTTTAAATCACGCTCTGGCATTAAAAACGCATACTGTGGTCAGCATGGGCGGCGCCTATTCCAATCAACTTCATGCGCTGGCCTATGTCGGACGTGAGCTGGGGCTAAAAACCCGGGCGTTTATTCGCGGGGAACAGCCAGCCCGATTCAGCCCGACCCTACTTGATTTGCAAGGCTGGGGTATGCAGCTTGATTTTATATCCCGCAGCGACTACCGGGAGCTCAGGCAGTATAAAAATCATGACAGCCTGCCGGGGACGGTTTGCGGCGAATACTGGCTGCCAGAAGGCGGGGCGACAGAACTGGCTTTGCAGGGCGTTGAGGAAATAGTCGCGGAAATCGATATGCCCTATGATATATTGTGTGTAGCCTGTGGAACCGGCACGACATTGGCCGGGCTGGTCAAAGCCGTGCCTGAGAGTCGGCTGGTATTGGGAATAGCCGCTTTAAAAGGCGCAGCCTATTTACAGGATGAAGTCGGCAAGTTGTTACAATCACCCAAAAAATCAAACTGGGCGATTAATCTGGACTATCATTGTGGAGGCTTTGCTAAAATCACGCCACAATTACTGGCATTTATTGAGCAGTTTGAACGCCAACATAATATTGCGCTGGATCAGGTTTATAACGCTAAAATGATGTGGGCTGTTTTTGATTTGCTGGAGCAAGGGTATTTTAAACGGGGACAGAGGATAGTCGCTATTCATACCGGCGGACTTCAGGGAATGCGAAGTTTAATGTAAGGATATTGTCATATTCATGTGGCAAAATAACCGGATTGCTTTGGTTTTCACGGTCTCCGTGGGAACCCGTACCGGGCATTCAAGGGAAGGTATGCATTCCCACGCAGAGCGTGGGAACGAGAGAACTTAATGGCAGTGACGCAGAGCATGGGAACGAGAGAATACCCGGGTTTCCAGG
>CAYLNS010000014.1:20181-26285 GCA_964385115.1 uncultured Methylomarinum sp. | reverse complement strand
TACGGAAGAAGTGTATGTGACAAGGATGTCACATACAAGCCTACACGGATGTATTTACGGCGTCTTCTGGAGTAAGTAACTGATATTAAACACCTAAATACGCTAAATAGTTACCAATTTTATTAAATATGCCGAATAGTGACTAAATCTTTTTATCAATAGCCAATGTATCAATAGTAAAGCCGGGTTAAATTGAAGCGTTAAGCTGAATAATAATCAAGATACCAGCTGACAAAGCGTTCGATACCTTGTTCAATCGTTGTATTGGGTTTATACCCCACATCCTGAACCAACGCTTCAACATCAGCATAGGTGTCCGGTACATCACCGGGCTGTAAGGGCAACAACTCTTTTTCGGCGGTTTTTCCCAGGAATTTTTCCAGCGTTTCAATATAGTCCATTAATTCCACCGGGCTCTGATTACCAATATTGTAAACCCGCCACGGCGCTTTACTGGTGCCCGGGTCAGGCTTCATTCCTGTCCAATCAGGATTCGGCTGAGCAGTATGGTCGAGCGTTCTGATCACACCTTCAACGATATCGTCGATATAGGTAAAATCGCGCCGGTGCTTGCCATAGTTAAACACTTTGATTTTTTCACCCTTCAGAATCGCTTTGGTAAATAAAAACAAAGCCATATCCGGTCGTCCCCAAGGTCCGTACACGGTAAAAAACCTGAGCCCGGTAGTCGGTAGTTGATACAGATTACTATAGGTATGAGCCATCAGTTCGTTGGCTTTTTTGGAAGCTGCATACAGACTTAGCGGGTGGTCGACATTATCATGTACCGAAAACGGCATACTTTCATTGGCGCCATAAACCGAACTGCTGGATGCATAGACCAGGTGCTCGACATTATGATGCCGGCAACCTTCCAGTATATTGATAAATCCAACAATATTACTATCAATATAGGCATGAGGATTTTCGATGGAATAACGCACGCCGGCCTGTGCAGCCAGGTTGACAACCTTCTGAGGCTGATATTTTTTAAAAACCTCCTCCATGCCCGATCTATCGGCCAAGTCCAGCCGAATATCGGTAAAACTGTCGTAATCTTCAACTCTTTTAAGACGATCAAGTTTTAAATTGACATCGTAATAATCATTCAGATTATCAATACCAATGACTTCATCTCCACGCTCAAGTAATCTTAACGCCAGGTGATTTCCGATAAATCCGGCAGTGCCGGTCACTAATATTTTCATGCTTATAACCTTGCATCCGTTTGATCGGCTGGAAATAAATATTTTAAATCATAGATGACTGAGGTATTTTTAGTCAGTGCTCTGACATCGGTAATACTCATTTGTTTGAATTGCTGATGGGCAACCGCTAACACCACGGCATCGTAAGCTCCCTGTTCAGGTTGGTCTATTGGACGAATATCATATTCCCTCTCGGCTTCATCTTTATCCACCCAGGGATCATAAACATCAACATTGACACCATAGTTCTGAAGTTCATCAATAATATCGACTATGCGCGTGTTTCTCAGGTCGGGACAATTTTCCTTAAAAGTCAGCCCCATAATCAATACATTGGCATCACGGACATGAATCCGTTTTTTCAACATCAGTTTCACTAATTGAGAAACCACATACTCCCCCATTCCATCATTGATCCGACGTCCGGAAAGTATGATTTCAGGATGATAGCCTATCGCCTGGGCCTTATGCGTCAGATAATATGGATCTACACCAATACAATGGCCACCCACCAGGCCCGGCCTGAATGGCAAGAAATTCCATTTGGTGCCGGCCGCCAGTAATACTTCTTCGGTATCAATGCCCAAACGATTAAAAATCAATGCCAGCTCATTAATCAGGGCGATATTGACATCCCGCTGGGTATTTTCAATCACTTTGGCTGCTTCAGCCACCTTGATACTGCTGGCCTTGTGGGTTCCTGCGGTAATAATACTCCGGTATAAGGCATCAACTTTCTCGGCAATCTCATCAGTAGAGCCTGATGTGACTTTAAGAATATTGGTGACACGATGTTCTTTATCCCCGGGGTTAATCCTTTCAGGACTGTAACCAACATAAAAATCCTGATTAAAAACCAGTCCCGAGACTTTTTCCAGAATCGGCACACAAACTTCTTCGGTGGCGCCCGGGTAAACAGTCGACTCATAAATGACAATATCATTCTTGCTGAGTACTTTGCCAAGCAATTCACTGGCTTTTTCCAGTGGTGTCAATACCGGCTGTTTGTATTCATTAATAGGCGTCGGCACCGTAACAATATAGATATTACAGTCCTTGATATCGTCAATATCCGCACTGTAGGTCAGATTCCGGGCTTCCGCCAATTCTACTTCACTGACTTCAAGTGTATGGTCGGTTCCTTTTTTCAGCTCGGCAACACGCTGACGATTTATATCAAAACCGACTGTCGGGTATTTTTTGCCAAATTCCACGGCCAGCGGCAAGCCCACATAGCCTAAACCTATCATGCCAATTTTTGCATCTTGAATCATGTTTAGTCCTTTTCCCATACGCCACGGGTATCAATAATTATTTTTTCTTTCAAGGTATTCAGTTTCACCTGTTTAAATACCGTATGGTCAGTCAGAGTGACCAGTATATTGGCTTTGTCAATTGCTTCCTGAAGACTGACTAATTTGGAATTATCCTGATTTAAAGATTCAGGTAATTCATGAATATGCGGTTCAACAATCAACACTTCTCCGATGTTATCGTCAATAATCTGTTGAGTAATACCGACAGCAGGACTTTCTCTTAAGTCATCAATATCCGCCTTAAATGCCAGACCCAAACAGGCAATCACTGGATGTTTGAATTGGGAAGCTACTTTTCTGACTTTTTCCAGAACAAATTGTGGCTTACTGTCGTTTACCTCCCGGGCTGTTCTGATTAAGCGGGCCTGTTCGGGGGCGGAATCCACAATAAACCAGGGGTCCACGGCGATACAATGACCGCCGACACCGGCTCCAGGATTTAAAATATTAACGCGGGGATGACGATTAGCCAGCCGTATCAATTCCCAGACATTGATATTCAATCGCTCGCAAATAATGGAAAGTTCATTGGCAAAAGCGATATTGACATCGCGAAAGGAATTTTCCGTCAGCTTGGCCATTTCAGCCGTTCGGGCATCCGTTATCAGACAATCGCCTTTTACAAAAATCTGATACAGCTCTTTTGCCCGCTCCGCACATTTAGGCGTAATGCCACCAATTACCCGGTCATTGGAAACCAGCTCCTGTATCACATAGCCCGGCAATACCCGCTCAGGACAATGGGCTACCTGAATATCAGCACTCTCTCCTGCCTGATGAGGAAAAGACAGGTCTGTTCTGACCTCGCTCATCCATTGGGATATTTTCTCCGTAGTACCAACCGGCGAAGTCGATTCCAGTATCACCAGATTTCCTTTTTCCAGAACCTTGGCGATGTGCTTTACTGCTGCCTCAATATAAGACAAATCCGGTTTATGATTCTCTTTAAACGGTGTCGGCACAGCCAGCATAAACACATCAGCCGGCTCCGCCTGCGTGGTTGCTTTTAACTGGCCAGTGGTCACAGCACTTTGTACCAGCATATCCAGGTCAGGCTCAACAATATGAATCTTGCCCTGATTAATGGTATTGACGGCATATTCTGATACATCGACACCGATTACATTAACGCCTCTGGAGGCAATAACGGCTGCAGTCGGTAAACCGATATAGCCCAGTCCCACCACTGAAACCCGTTCAAATTTTGTTTTGTTATGCATCTATTGGTCTCTTTATTTTAAACTTGTCACGAATAATTATTTTTCAGTTAGAGCCGGAAAGCTGTTTTGAGGCCGGGAACTCCCCAACACATTGCAGTCGATTCTAATGCTCAATCAACTGCCGTAACTTATTACCGCTACTATCCCAGCTAAAAAATTCAGTTACAAACTCTCTGTTTCTGTTGGATATTAATTGCTGCGGTGGCCGGGACAATAACTGCCTGGCTTTGTCAGCCAATAGTTCTGCCTCATCAGCAATTTCCACATCAATATCCTGATACCCTGAAATGCCTTCCATAGCGGCTGGTGTTGCCAATATTGTCCTGGTCATAGCCATGGCTTCCAGAACTTTATTTTGAATTCCCCGCGCAACTCTTAATGGCGCAACAGCCACAGCCGCATAATTTAGATAAGGACGAATATCTTCAACACGTCCGGTTACCACTATATTTTCAAACTGTTCAGCCAAAGCCAGCACTTCTTTGGCCGGCTTTGAACCCACAATATAAAAACGGGCATGGGGATATTGCTGTAAAATTATCGGAAAAACCTGTTGAGCAAACCAGACAACTGCATCAATATTAGGCCAGTAATCCATTGCCCCGGTAAAAACCAAAGCTGTTTCATCGGCTGCATATGGATTATCATATGATTCCCGGGGATTAAAGAAACCGGTATCAACGCCATTATTGACCCAGGATATTTTGTCATCCAGCTCCGGGGCCAGCTGTTTAAATAACTTTGCTTCCTGTTCTGAGACAAAAAAACTGACCTTTGATTTTTTCGCAATGGCTTTTTCATAGCTCAATAATTGCCGGGCTTCTCTTTGGTAAACCCAGCTTTCAGGCCATTTCTTCTGCTGTGAATATTGGCGCCATTTATCAGAATCCACATCGACAAAATCGACAATCATGTCAATATCCTGGTTTTCAGGCACAAACTGAGCCATAACCGATGAGAAAATCAGTACTTTCTTAATTTTCTGCTGCTTCAGTGTATCCAGCACCCATTGTTGCATCGCCTGGCTCTGATAATAAGGCAGACTCAGTGCTTTTCCTGTCAGCAGTCCTTGCAGGCTTTTAATCTTGGCAATTTTTGGATTTAATGCCTGACAAAATACGTCCTCACAAAAATCCGTCAGTTTATCGCTATATTGCCAGTCTTCCTGATCATCAATAAAAGCGCCCAGATAAACCTGATAGTTTTCCGCCAAAGCTTTAAGAAAATGATAGGAGCGAATCTTATCTCCTTTATTCGGCGGATAAGGTATCCTGTGCACCAGAAATAAAATTTTTTCCATCTCAAGCTATCCCAAATCTTTTGCTAACCAGGGGCCAACAATCTGACTGACGGGTAACGGTAGCTTTTTCCAGGCCGCGATGAACAGCTGATATTTAGGATTTAACGGGTTAATATCCGGAATATCCTTGGCCTTCACCAGAAGAAATTCATAAAACAACGGCTCAGGTTCAAATCCCCAATGTTTTTTAAATCGATAAGACCCCGTCCCCTCTTTACTGCGACCATAATCGAATATCTTTATGCCTTTTTCCACCGCACGACGCATAACCTCCCAGTACATAAAATCATTTCCCTGTACCGCACGGGCATATTGATTGCCACCGCCATAATAAGGCAACACCTCATCCTTGAAATAAAAGTTCATGACGCTGCTGATCAGGCGGTCATCTTTATCTGTTACGGTTAATATCTCACAGTCCTCCTTAAACACTTGTTTAAGAATCTGAAAATATTTTTTTGAAAAAACCGGCGTCCCCAGATTACGCACGCTCTCGGAATAGGCCTGGTAAAAACGGTCAATTGAATCGTCAATAGTGCTTTTTAATCCTGCCTTTATTCCTTTTCGAATCATCGCACGTTGTTTTCGAGGAATCGCCATCATATTAGCTTCTACATCTTCTAATAATTCTTTTCGAAAGGTCACATACAAATCTTTATGGGGCCGGTCAGGATATTGCTGACTCCTGTTCCGCATTTCCAGATAATCAACTCCCAACTCAGTCGCCAGTTCACTGGCCTTTTTGTCTAGTGCATTAAAAACTTCGGGAGTATCAGCAACAATTCCGCCATAAACACAAAAACTGTTTGAACAAAGCTGATTGCCAAACAACAAACTGTTGATATGTGTCAGCGGCAGAATACCGACAATTTTTCCATCTGTTTCCGCATAAAAATAATAGGTTTGATGAGAAAAGGATTTCTCAATCACTTCCTTCCAGCCAGCTCTGTGAAAAAAAGTGGCCTGAGCAGATTTTTGTACATAATCGTCCCAAGCTAAGGTATCTTTGGAATCCAGCGTTTTAATTTTCATTTTTTATTGTGGGTTTTCAATTCTTGGA
>CAYLNS010000014.1:0-20081 GCA_964385115.1 uncultured Methylomarinum sp. | reverse complement strand
TTAAAAATACATTCTGCATCGTATTCCATTCAAAATCATTTAATAGATGATTGAGCCGGTTTTCCATTCTGCCCAGATTGAGATAATGTCTGAAACGGGTTTTAAGCGGAATATTTTGTTGTCTGGGTTGCTCCGGATCAATTTCCCAGGGATGGAAATAAAAAATCGCCGATTGTTTCTCCTGATGAACAATATGCTTAAGCGCCCATCGGGAAAAAAAATAGGGATAAAACCTGAAAAAGCCGCCACCTCCACAAGGAATATTTTTATTCAGTAATTCTATGGTGGTGATTGGAATTTCCTTAAATGCCTTATCTTTTAGCGGCTGATAGATATACCTGGGAGCATCCGGAATACCATATAAATCATGTTTAACCGGATAAATGCTGGAACTGTAAAGAAACCCTTCGTCATTTAATACATCATGAGCCCATAAGTTCTCAGCATTAATAGAATAGCTGGCGGCCCGATAACCCACCACTGAAACGCCACCCAGATTCTCCAGAATATCCTTGGCTTTGCGGATATCATCACGGAATTGTTCAGGCGTTTGTTCTGTCACCCGAATGTGCTCATATCCATGGCAAGCCAGTTCATGACCTTCCGATACAATCCGCTTGACTAAATCCGGATAACGTTCAGCAACCCATCCCAGAGTAAAGAATGTCGCCCGAACCCCCTTTTCTGAAAACACATCAAGAATACGATGGGTATTGTTCTCTACCCTGTGGGGCAGTTGATCCCAACTGGATTTATCTATAATCTTTTCAAATGCAGATACCTGAAAATAATCCTCAACATCCACGGTCATCGCATTGGTAATTGTTTTATTCATGTAGATAACAACCTGATATTAACCAATAAATTAGCTTTCTGAACTATAGACATCACCCATATCCAATTGTATAAGAACAGCTTTTCTCAATAGGGCCTGTTCTTTTGCCAACTTATCAGATAAATCATTAACCACCTGTTCCAAAACCTGTACTCTTTTTTCAAGGTCGGAATCTGCATTGCCAGTAGCAATCCTAGGGGCCGAAGTACTTTTCTTTTTTTGCTTGGCAATATTCTTATAATCACTCTTAATTTCAGCAATAACCTTATTGACAGCTTCCCGGTCAATTTCCTTCAGTTCCTCCAGAAATCCAAACAGCAATAAACGGTCACATAATGAATTGATACGCCGTGGAACACCTTTGCTAAATTTAAAAATTTCATTAAACACATCTTCATGAAACAATGTCGTACCGGGTGTCCAACCGGCCTTTTCCAGTCGAAACAGAATATAGTCGTGAGTCTCTTCTTCAGTCAGCGACTTTAACTGATAGGTGGCTACCACTCTTTGCCTGACCTGTTCCATATCGGGCGAAAACAGTGTTTTCCCTAATTCTTCCTGGCCCAGTAAAAAAGTCTGGAAAATAATTTTCCCTTCCCATTCAAAATTAGAAAGCATTCTTAGTTCTTCAATCGACTGCTTAGGCAAATTCTGAGCCTCATCAACAATCAATAACACCCTTTTACCTTGCTTGGCTTTGTCTTTAAAAAAAGTCTCTATTCGATTTAATAAAGTAGCTTTAGAATCATCCAGTTCATAAAAAATACCAAAGGTTGCCGCCAAAAGCCGCAAGGTATCTTCAGCCCCCACATTTGAGGTGACTAAGGAGCCGATACAAACAAGATTTTCCTGTTTCAAAAACTGGGCTAATTCCTTCACCAGCATGGTTTTGCCGGTACCCGGCGCACCGGTCACAACCACAAAGCCTTCCCCTTGGGCAAGACCATATCTTAAATAGGATTTAGCTCTTTTATGACTGGCGCTATCAAAAAAAAAGGCAGGGTCAGCATTCTGCTGAAACGGATGTTTAGTCAGTTTATAAAAATTCTTATACATTTAGAATCTCATTGAAATACTTGCACTGATACGGTTTTCCAGAAACTCATTATTGGCAAGATCAGATTGTTGATTGATAAAGCGGTATTGAACAGAACCGTATACACTTCTACTTCCGGCAAAATTTGCAATATTACGGGTTAATCTCAGGTTTCCCTCAAAACGTTGATCAGAAGTTCCATCTTGACCCTCCGTCGTTTGCCAAAGTACACGGATAGTAGAACGGCTTCGTTGGCTGAAATTCCAATTCCAGGAAGCCGATGCGCCATATACATCTTCGTTGTTTTGACTGACTTGAAAAATTCTTCTGCTGCGATAGCCATTAAAATTCAAATTACTTTTTCCTGTTCTGAAACTTACTGAAAGAGTGGCTCTTTTATTTATAAAGACTTCATCAGTCAGTGTAGGTAAATCTCGAATAAACCCAAATAATTGCGGTTGATTGGTTTGGGTATTAATACCAGGCACAATTACCAACTGCCTTTGCAATAATATTTGTTGTGTAGTAACAGTATTCTCACTGTATGAAAATTGCCAATTTGAGCGCCGCGTATAATAGCGTAATGAAGACTGCCAACGGCTTCCTCGGTTAGTACCAATATCATTATTAAAATAAGTGGTACTCCAGGTTATTCGCCGAATAGGAGAAATATTGACCGTTACAAATTTATTGTTCCCATAACCCGCTTGAACACTAAAGCGCATACTAGGCCGCCAAAACAAACCTGCCGTATAGTAAAGACCATTACGATTACTGTTTGTAGTGCTTTGAAACTGATTACTCTGATGCCCTACTTGAATAAAACTGCTTAATTTCCGGGTAAAAAAGTAATTGACCCTGAATTGTGAACTCTGGAAATTTACATCATTCCCGTTACTCCTCTGGTTTTGCTGATTATTAAAACTAGCCGACCAGGTAAAGCGGGAAAAATCATGACCGCTATTAAAGCGAATACTTTCACTATAGGTGTTGGTATCAGAAAAATTCTGACTACCTCCTGATGTTGATATCCGGTTATAACGTAACCTGACAATACCTGTCGCAAAACCTTTAAAATGAGGCGTCCAATACGGTGAAATACTAAACGTTGTCACCGTCGTATTTGATCCCCCTGTCAAATTATCACTGGCAATTCGCCTGTTTGAGGTATTTTGCTGACTGATTGAACTTTGTGTATCCACATAGACACGGTTTCTTATCAACCTGTACTTTGAATTTAAAGCCAATTGATGATTAATATCGATATTGGAATTACCGCCCGCATTATAAAGATTCTGCATCCGGTAACGCAGATTAAAAGTATTAATAGTCGAAATAGTTCTTAGATTAAAACCAGGATCAACTTCTGTTACCAGGGCTGATTTTTTATTATTAGCATCTTGGCGGATGTTATCAGAGAAAACTTCTCTTACTGTTAAATTTGGACGAAATATCCAGTCCGCAGCAAAAACCTGAAAACTCGCTCCTGAAATAAATAAAAAAGAAAAGCATTGAATCCAGAATCTGGCTGTCTCTTTTTCAATACTGGCCATATCCATAGTAACTTGTATCCATAGAACGCTGAGTCTTATTAAGTAAAGTCAAAACGACATCAGCACAACTATTTAGTTTTTTTACCGATTCCATGACAATATTCTGGGAGGTTGATTCAGCCGCAACAACCAGAACCACCTGTCCGACCAAAGAGGCTAACACTTCTGCCTGGGTGGTCGCCAACAGCGGGGGAGAATCAAAAATGACAATTCTATCCGGATAACGATCACTCAGTTCCTGAGCCAGGTCAGCCATTTTATTACTGGCTAATAATTCTGTTGAAAACTTATGTCTTTTCCCTGCAGGGATAATACGTAAACCGTCTATTTCGGTTCTGAGGATAATATCCGATAACTCTTCGATCTCTCCTTCCAGATATTCAATCAGTCCAACCTTTTTCTTAATTCCGAGTACTTTTGCTACTGAAGGCTTGGAAACATCAGCATCTATCAACAAAACTTTTTTATCCAGTTCAGCAGCAATACTCAATGCCAGATTAATTGCCGTAAATGTCTTCCCTTCATTGGGTATGCTACTGGTAATTAGAATTAGATTTGATCGTTGAATATCTTTCTTTCTGGCACCTACAGCATTAATGACTAATGGCCTTTTAATACTTCTATACTCTTCAGAAATGACTGAATGGCTGTTTTCTTCACAAATAAAGCCATGTTCTTTCAAATATTCCCAATTAAATTTTTCTACTGCTTGTTCCTGTGGAATCTTTTCTCTATTTTGGAACACCTTATCTTCATCAGATTGATTTATATCTGGAGTCGATAAAAGATTTGCATTTTGTTGTTCATTTCTTATTTTTTCTGCTTTTGCCAAAGCATCTTCAATAGTACTCATATTTGCTCCATCAACTCAATAACAACTCTTTTGCTATCACTCCAGAGTATCCTGAAAACAATAAAACTATTGCACAATAAAATGCCAGATTATTAATTCGCCGCTGCCTTAAGTCTTTTTCTGTCAGAAAAACGGATACACTGCCTAAAACGGGTAATCCAGTAATATTTCTCAGTTCACGTGTAGAAATAATAACTGGCTTGATAAATGTCAAAAGCACAGCAACTGCAATACCAATGATAAAACCACCTGCCAAAACAGCAGAATAGAGTAATGGCCGGTTTGGCGCTGAAGGTTTTTCAGGTCTGTTGGCAGGATCCGCAATCTTGAATTTCAAGGATGAAGACTGATTATCAACCTTTTCTGATAAAGATGCCTGCTCTCTTCTTTCGATTAATTTCAGATAATTGGTTTTTACTGTTTCATAATCCCGGTTAAGATTTTGCATCTCGGTTTCTATGGCCAGTCTGGAATTAAACTGCTCATCCACTTTTTGCAATTGTTCCTTTAAATTACTGATTCTGACTCTCGCAGTAGCAATATCAGCATCAATCTGGTTGATTTCCATCTTAATAGTTTGAGCGTAAGGGCTGGACATCGCCATAAAATTAGGTTCATCATCCATTGCAATATCATTTTCAGATTTCTTTTTTTCCAGCTCTGCTATCCTTTTTTGAATTGCAACCACGCGAGGATGTTTTTCTGTATAGTTAAACAACAGCTCCTCTTTTACCTTTTCAAGTTCAGCTATGCGTGCATCCTCTTCACTTTCATTATCAATACCCGTCAACCCCCATTCCTCATCAGATTCCAAAGCTTCTGTCAACTGCATTTGCAGCACTTTTCTCTTTGAAATCATTTCTGATAATTTATGATCTTCGTCTTCAATCTGTTGTTTAATTGCCTGCATTTTGCCCACCTGATCGTTCCCTTCACCGGGTAAAAGCCCGAGGTTTTCACGTTTGAAATTTTCCCTGGCCTTTTCTGCATTTCTCAGTCTTTGCTCATATTCCTTGATTTGATCATCAATAAAGCGCTGAGCCGAATCCACATCACTCAGTGTAGATTGCTGCGTCTGTTCCGAAAAAACAGTCAGAACCGCTTGCACGACTTTTTGTGCACGTATTGGATCCGTATCGTCATAAGTGATTGAAAAAAGCTCGCCTCTCCCTCCTGAAATTTTAAGTCCCGATTTTAATTTTTCAACAATCTTAAATCGTCCGTTTTCACTTAAATAATCCCCTTCTATTCCTGCAAGCTCAGCCACTTTAAGCATATTCTGCTGGGTAAACATCAATTTTTTCATAACCGCTACCAACCCACGAATATCGGCCTGAACGGCTATCCCTCTTAACAGGGGTCTTAGCATCGTTCGGGTATCTACATGGACTTTGGCCTGAGATGTATAACGATCATTCATCGTATAAACAAAGCTCCATCCGGCAATACAGACTAACCATGCTGTAATAACAACAATCCATTTATAACGAACGACGCCTTTTGCATAGGCAATAATTTCAGCAAACTGTTCTTGCATATCAACTCTTTAAATAATTTCAAGTATTAGAAAAAGGCTTCCGGCACAATAAGAATATCACCTGGCATCATTTTTACATTAGCTGATAAATCACCCTCCTCCAGTAAATCGTCGATGCGCACAGAAAACTGTTTTTGCTGGCCGTCTATATTCCGAATAATAGTAGAACGATTGCCATCTGCATATTGCCCAATACCGCCCAGTTGAATTAACAAGTCAAGCAAAGTCATTTCTTTACTATAGGGTAAGGATCTTGCACTGTATCGATTAAATCCACCAGACGAACCACCTCCGGAAGATGAACCACCACCCGATGAAGAAGAGCCACCACTAATTTGACCAATCACTCTTATTTGCTGTGGATAAATTCCTTTAAAACCACTGACCATAATGGCAACCTGTGGATCTCTGACAAATTTGGATAATTCTTTTTCAACTTCCCGCGCTAAATCATAAGGCGTCTTGCCACTAGCCTGTAAATCATCTACAAGAGGGGTCGTAATCTTTCCATCTGGCCTGACAACGACTGATCGGGAGATATCTGGATTGCCCCAAACAAAGATTTCCAGCGCATCACCCGGGCCAATGACATAAGTATAATCGTCTGGCATATCCACATCTTCTAATGGCGGATAACTGCACCCCCCAACAAACAATAAACTTATAAAAATCAGTACCTTGATTTTGATATTACTAAGCATAAAACACCTTACCCTTACCGTTCAATCTATTCATTTTAAATGAGTCAACTCTATTATTATATAACTATAGCCAATCTGATAGTTATTTCTTAACTAATTTTTCCAGTATTACCCGAGCTTGATTCGCTTCATCAAAGCGGCTTTTTTTAGATAATTGTAAAGCCTCTCGCAACTCAGAAATCGCGGCTGCTCTGTTTTTACGCTCCAGCTCCATTTGCGCCAAATGAAATCTGAATACTGGAATATCAGGCGCCATTACCACGATTTTTTTCTGAATTTTATACGCTTCATCTATATTTCCTGCTTTAAATTGCACCCAGGCATAAGTATCCAGAAAATAAGGCTGTTCAGACTGCCTGAATATTTTAGTTAAATCCAACGCTTTTTTGATACTCTGGGAATCCTGTTTTTCTATCAGTAATGCTGCCAGGTTATTTTTTGCAATATCATAATTCGGAACAGCCGCCA
Organism: uncultured Methylomarinum sp.; assembly: GCA_964385115.1. Taxonomy (GTDB): domain Bacteria; phylum Pseudomonadota; class Gammaproteobacteria; order Methylococcales; family Methylomonadaceae; genus Methylomarinum. The sequence goes on along the minus strand of CAYLNS010000014.1, from coordinate 13,098 downwards.
AAATCTTCTGATAAATTCCAATGGCCTTATCAGTTTCATTTTTTGACTCCTCATTACTGGCCAAATCCATTAATAATCTAATGTTTCCAGGATTATCTACAAGCCCCTGTTTAATTATGTCTTCAGCCAAATCAAGCTTACCTTGCTTGCTATATAAAACAGCTAACTGATGATAAATGACTGCTGCAGGATTGTTATGTCGAATTTTATTGAGTAAATCAATAGCTTCTGATTGCTTGCCTTCCAATACCAATAATCGGCTTTGCAAAATAAAAGGCATAATCTGTTGGGGATACTTGGCAGAATAATCATTTAAAAATCTCATCATATCGGCACGAGCATTTTTCTTCTCATAGGCCGAAGCCAGGGCCTGTAAAGCCGAATTTTGCCCAGGATGACGTTCTAAAATATTTTTATAGATATCAATGGCCTGGTCATATTTCTGTTGCTTAGACAGCAGCATTCCTTTCAACAATTGCCCGACGACTTTTCCATTTTCATTTTTTTCAATAACTCCAATTATTTCTTCAGCCGAATCCCATTTCTTATCTGCTATATCAAGCTTTGCCAGCAATATTAACAACCTTAATTTCTGTCCGCCTTTAGTTAGCGCTTTTTTTAATAATTCCCTGGCGTATTCATGGTGACCCCCGGATATTTCCCGATTGACAACTGGTAATAATGCTTGCAGGTTAGCCGGATTATTTTTCAAAGCTTCCTGGTATTGACTATAAGCCTTATTTCTCTTCCCTTGCTCATCATTCATTTTGGCTAACAACACCAACGCTTTATCATTCCCAGGACTTTCCCATAAAATATTGTTCAATAATTCAGTAGCTTCATTCTTTTTATTTTGTGCTATCAAAATAGCAGCTCTTAGCACCTTGGCATCCGTAAAATTTGGTGATTCGGCTAAAATATCCTGAATCAATTTCTCTGAATCATCATAGGCCTGCTGCTGAAACCGCATACTTGCCAATAAAAACTGTGCCTGATTTTTTGTCTTTTTATCTTCAGCATCCGCAATTAATTCCTGTAATTTTTTTTCGCCCCAAACTGCATCACCTTTTAATAAAGCCCATTTAATTAATTCGAGTTTCTCGCGCTCTTCAGATTGCTGCCAAAAATTTTCCAATTGCTCAAATGCCTGCGTTTTATCCCTTTTAGCTAATAATTCCAACAGCGAAATTTTAGCTTTAAAATTTTTGGGTTTATTATTAACTAAAGTCCTTAAAACCTTTTCTGCATTACTAAAATCTCCCATTTGCTTATAAGTATTTGCCAGAGCCAACTGTACAGCTTCATTATCTGGTTGCATAGCGGCCAAAGTATTATAGTCCTGTATTAAGGCATCGAAATTATTTTGAGCATTGTGAACTTTAACTTTTAACAAATGAAAAACAATTTTGTCTTGATTATTTTTTAAGCCCTGGTCAACTAAGGCCAATGCCTGTTGAAAGTCCTTGTTTTTAATCAGAATAGCCGCTTTTAATGCCAAAGCATCGACAAAACCAGGCTCTTTTTTCAATACTTCTTCCAACAACGCAAAGGCATCCCTTTCCTTATCCTGCTTTTCCAGAATCTGAGCTTTTATTGTTTTGGCTTCCAGGTTATCCGGCTCCAGTTTTAACACCGCACCCACCTGTTGCATAGCTTCATCAATTTGTCCAAATAATTGTTGAACCTTCGCCAACTTCAACCTAGCTTCTATAAAATCATTCTTGCGCTGAACAGCATCCTGCAAATTCAAAAGCATCGCTTTATACTGTTGATTTTTTTCATGGATTAATGCCAGATAATAATACGATTCCGCTAACTCAGGCTGTTTTTGTATAGCATTTTTCAACTCCAGGGCTGCAGCGTGATACTCACCTTTGTTAAATAATTCTTTCCCTTTTTTAAAATATTCCGGGCCACTTAATTCGGGTTCACCACAACCGATAACCAAAGCCAGAAACAACAGAACCATAGTTTTCAAGATACATTTCTCCATAAAAAATATACTCAAGTATGAGTAATTACCTTATCTAGCGCCTTTACCCCATAAAATAACTTCAACCGTATGAATCATGATGGTTAAATCCAAGAACATACTATAATTTTTAACATAGTATAAATCATATTGTAATTTTTGACGGGCATCATATTCGCTTTCACCATAAGGGTAACATAGTTGAGCCCACCCAGTAATTCCGGGTTTTACCCGATGCCTTTTCCGATAATAAGGAATCGTTTTATCAAAACTGTCAACAAATTCGGGTCGTTCAGGCCTTGGCCCTACAAAACTCATATCACCTCGCAATACATTCCAGATTTGAGGTAATTCATCCAGACGGACTTTCCTGATGATTCGGCCGACTTTTGTCACCCTGTCATCATTAAGTGTGGCCATTCTAGCCCCTTTCGATTCAGCATCTGTTCTCATACTCCTGAATTTAAGAACCTCAAAGGGCTTATCCATCTCACCCACCCGAATTTGCCGATAAATAATGGGGCCTTTAAAACGACTTTCGATTAAAATAGCTAATGCTACTACCAACATAAAAGGCCAACTCACCGATAACAGAAGAAAGCTTGCAAAAATATCAACAACTCTCTTTTCCAACGCTCTAAAATCACCCCCTGAAAATCCATCGGAAAACACAAACCAACTGGGATATATATTATCCAAATCAATGATTGCCAATTCGCGTTCATAAAACGATACAAGATCTACAACTGTGATTCCATAAATTTTACAATCCAATAATTCATCCATCGGCAGCTGAGAACGTCTGTCATCCACTGCAACAACAATTTCATCTATATCCCTCTCCAACACCACATCTAGTAATTGTGTACTATCAGAAAAAATATAAATTTTTTCGTTTGATATAATATTTCCATCTAAAGCCAAGCAGGCACAAACCTTAAAACTTTTGTGCAAAAATCCTTCATTACTTTTAATTAAATTCTTGGCTTTTTGACCGGCACCTACTATCAATACTCTTTTATAAATATTATCGCTCTTCAAATACCGATAAAAAACATAACGGACAATAAGCATTGCGATATATGCCAAAAACAACGCATAAACCAAGACACTACGAGCAATTGTAAACTGAGGAAAAGCATAATAAATAATTATCAGTGCAATTGCTGAAAAACCAAAACTGACAGTCTGACGAGATAACAGGTTATAGTCACTTTGAGTAATACTCCGCCGATAAAGGCCTATGCCAATATTCGACAAGGACAGTACTATAGCAAAAATAAAACTGGATAGAGTCAGATATTCATCCGTATACCAGGTTTCTTCAGATAAAAAACGTAAATTATGTCCATAGCGCATGGACATAAAAAACACAAAAAATTCAACCAGAAACAGGCCTAAATATACTCTTGAAACATAGTGTCTAAATATTCTAATCATAGGCTTGATTTATAATTTGATAGTATTTTTTCTAGATATTTAACGGGTATCGCGTAGCTGATTCCACTGGGTCGGGATAAAATAGTTTCTTTACTTTCTTTAACAAACACACTATTAATAATACCCACTACTTTTCCCGTAACTGGATGAAACAAAGGACTTCCACTGTTCCCTGGATAAGCTATCGCATCCATTTGATACACTTTATAAGGGTGCCGTAACCGTTTCATTACCTTCGCATTTAACTGTCTTGCATTTATCATGGGAATTGCAACGGGAGTAATTGCCGATACAATTCCTGTATGTGTGGCGGGATACAAACCTAACACCATACCAATTGGAAAACCTGTGAAAGCAAACAAGTCCCCTTCCCTTACATTTGAATCCATATCCAAAACAAGTGGAAACAACCTGCCCTCTGTTAATTTTAAAACAGCTATATCATGCTCTTTATCAATCGTAACAACCGTTGTTAAATACATAGTATCTTTGCCATTTCGTTTAATAAAAACAGCTATTTTTTCCATATTTTCTGTTGCTAAATGCTCAGGTATCACATGCGCATTGGTTGCCACTAAAGAACCATCAGCTATTGCAAACCCGGTCCCTCTGAATACAGCTCTAGGCGCTCGTTTTGGCATAAAAGTACCCACAGCAACAATAGCCGGTTTAAGCTTCTCCACAGTGTCGGCCAAAACATCGGCCTTTATCTCAGATGCGCTAAAAAGAAATGATAAAACCAAGAAAAGTATTTTTACCATTGCAATTCAATATTCCCTTTTAATGGCCTTTCTGAGGCAAAATAAGCCACCCCATTTTCCGCATTTGCCATCCCGATTAACCGTCCATTTTGTTTAATCTTTATTTTTTTAAACAAAGCAAGCCCCGTCACCAGTAATTGTGATTTTTCACCAGCCAAATAAAATTGAACACGCTGACTTCCATATGCAGGCGCAAACAGGACGACAGAATTGGCCGTTGTTAAACCATATATATTCTGCCCTGTAATAGTTAATTTTTCATTATGTGGCAATAGTTCAGAATCAGCGCCTAGTGATAACACAATCAAAAAAATGGATTCTTTTAGCTGTCTGTCTGACAGAACTTCCAGGCGCCACTTCCCGACATCAAACCAGGCTTGGTCAGATGAGCCCTGAATAAAATTCTCACCATTGAATTCAGTATCATCTCCATCGGTCTCAACATAGTATTGATAATCATTACCGCCAACCAACCGAACCTTTGCCTTTTCAGGATAAAGAACATCAACGCGCATCATACCCTCCTTATTCTGAACAAGTGCTGACTTCTGCCTGCTTTCCAAAATACCATTTCCCTTACTGCCTTTGAGTATAGTCAATCCATTTATTTTTGGTTGTGTAATTGTGTGTAATAACCATTTTTTTACATACTCACGCCGGGTAGATGCCACAAAGTCATAAACAATCACATTGTCTTCATCTGGCAAATACAAAAACCGCCTGACAACCTTTTGAGCCTTTCCCTCTCCGTTGTTATCATCAAAATATATACTGTTATAAGCCTCGGTTATATCAACAGATATATACGCATAGACTCCTTCCCTTTGAGCATAATTCATCAGCTCTGCTGCTTCATAATGCTTTCCCTGTTTGTAGTTTTCAAACCAATCAGCAACGCTTAACACGGCACTTCCTGTCGGCATGGTTAAACGCTGACCGCCATCCGCAACATTTTTTTTAAAAAAACGATTAGGTCTGACACGTTCATGTGGTTTTTCAATAATCAAACTGTTCTTTGCGATAGTTCTAATCGCATAGTTCAGCCGATGGGGTGTAAAAAAACCATTATAAGTACTGCTATTAATTGCTAAGGGGCTGTTTTTAAAAATGCTAAAATGACCGGCATCATAATGCCCGTGATGAGCAAAACTATGGCCTGCCTTGAAGCTGATAAAGGTATCCTGTTTGCCCCATCCTGACCTGAAATACGCCAGATTCATTGACTCTTTTCCAAATAATTTAAAGTTTGGCAGATAGTTCCCAAGTGACGCTAAACTGCCATCACCTATTGCTATTACTGAAGGGTCATTAAACAGTAAAAATCCCCAGCGGTAGCCCCGATAATAACTTTCCACACCATGTAGTCTTGCCAAATAGCGAGAATAACCGGCCAACACAGGATCACGGGTTTGTTGCACAATCAAATCAATAACCCGTCTCGTCTCATCTTTTAAATCATCTCTTGAACCTTCATCACCAAACCCTTCAATTCGATTATCCGGCCGGGTTGCATACAGTGTCCAATAGCCAATATTTCTCAAAATCTGTTTGATTTTTGAGCTGTTCTGAGCATCATTCAAACCATTAATATAGGCCGAAGAAGCCAGGACAAATAAAAATGCTCTGGATTGAATCCAATAGTTATATCCACCCGGCCATGCCTGAGTGTAAGCCAGCCCTTCAACAGCTGTTAAAAAATGCCCTTGTGCGCGTCGACGTAATGAGTCTACATTAATCGTTCTATCAGTTAATACTATTGCGCATAACCAGGCGATTGAGGCATGAGTAGTTCGCCCATGCCACAGCGAAGCAAATTCTTCATCCAGATTCGCCAATGAATCAATCAATGCTTGTTTTATTTTTTTTTCAATTTCAATTCTCTCAGATTCTGTCAGAGCCGGAAAAACCAAATCATACGCTAAAGCCAACTGCCAACCATTACTGTAGTTGGTATCTGCAGTCGGTTTATTAAGCTCAAAACCCAACATTTTTCGGACTATTTTCTTTAATCTTTGTTTGTCATTATCAGTAAGCCAACAAACAACCGATGACAATAAATCCTCAGAATGGCAATAAATCAGATAATCCTTATTATGTTGACTATGCAGCGCTACTCTATTTGCTATAACCGGTGAAACACTATCGCCACGCCAACCTTTCATTTCCGGCATTAATATTCTGGGGTGCGGCTTAATGACTGTTCCATCCAATGGCTTATCAGCAAATTTAATCCTTGGCTTTAATGCATCAGCAATTACTTGAGGTAGCTGTACAGAGGTAGTATCCACAGCCTTAACCAACAATTGCCTCAGACTAAGCCCTTCTGCTTGCAGCACGGCTAACACTGCAAAAATAACAATGACATGCCCCAAATAGCCGGTTGTAAATAAATAAATCTGTATTTTTTTAATCAGACTTTGCCAATTCATAATCTTAAAACCCATACCGCCGTTGGCTCTTTATCAGGACTGGATAACAATACGATAACATTATGCCGGGCATCATATTCCATCGTATAATTCATACCGACTGGATAAGGAAATTTTGCCGATTCAATTTCCTGCCATTGATCCGCTGCATAATCATAGACCCAGGTTTCTGTATTAATAAGAGCAACCATTTTGCCGGTTTTAGTATGAAAAGCCAGAGGAATACTTTGTCCACCCGGCGGCCTGATTCCAAGGGTAGGCATTTTCCCTATAGTTTTATCGCCGACTTTATAGACAAAAACAGAATTCTTTTCTTCATTCCCGCCATATAACAAAAATATATGATTAACTGAGTCATACACTACATTCGTATGGTATTGAGAAACTGCACGTTCAGCAATTTTCACCCAGCCGCTATCATTTCCTTTCCAAGCAAAGATTCCATAAGGTTTGAACCCAGTAACCACGCCTCTGTCTGAATCGTAAGCAATAGCATAAGGAAAAAAAAGTTCATTATTTTTACCAATAGCCTGCCAGCGCTTTAACCCCGGATCAAAAATCCAGGTAGGATGCTTTTTGATGTGCCTCCAGACCGCCGAGAGATTCTGTCCATAACGCTCTGGAGACAAATGCCCAGGATAACTGGCAACCATCAATTTATCGTTTAATTGATGATAAACAACCGCCGCATATGTATGCATGGCCCAAGGATGATTTTTATTGACACCAGCCACCGGAAAGCCATCGGCATTAACAGAATAACTGATTGGCAAATCAGGCACATAACTTCGGCTCCATTGCAATGCATTCATATCAAATGTATAAACAGCATTGTCCCAGTTACTGCCATGGGTATCACTTCCAAAAACAAACAACCGGCTCCTGCGTATATCAAAGCCACTCCCGGCATGTTTCTGACGAACAAAATAAACCAAATCATCTGGCTTTTGTTGATGAATTTTAATCCATTGCCCCTTGGGTAACCCGGCATAACCGGCCACGCCCAAAGGGTAAACTTTTGTTTTATCAACATCTCCCAATACCCACCGTTTTATAAGAGGCCACCGCCAATGATGAGTAATTTTTTCACTAACGACAACTGCGATTACAATAATTAACGCACAATGCGCTAAAATACTGGTATTAATAAAATATCGTTTAAGCCAGATTTTTACATTCACTTTGTCAAATACCTTCTACCATGACAACACTACTACATCATTTACCAGAGCAATCTGCCTGTCAATCACCCGATGCAACAGCCATTAGCCATAAGAATACGCATTGGGATTATCAGACATTTTCAAGCATGGTTGATAAAATTGCCGATGCGCTATTGGCCATTGATCTTAATCGACAAAATCGTGTAGCTATTTACCTCCCCAAACAAATCGAAACGGCCAGTAGTTTTTTTGCAATCAATAAAGCAGGGGGAGTCTTTGTACCGGTCAATCCCGTTTTAAAAGCACCCCAGGTAGGACATATATTACGCGACTGTGATGTACAGATTCTTATTACTTCAAAAAACCGGCTACCTGCGCTTATACCAGAACTCCAGAACTGTTCTGCCTTACAAACAGTGATTGTGACCGATTCCAAAGCAGACGACGCTCAGCAAAAACATCACTTTGAAATACTGGACTGGGAAAGTTTTTTATCGAACAGCAACAAAACCAACTATCCTGATGTCATTGATACCCATATGGCGGCTATTTTGTATACTTCAGGCAGCACTGGAAAACCTAAAGGCGTGGTATTATCGCACAGAAATATCGTCGCCGGCGCCAAAAGCGTCGCTGAATATCTTAATATCTCCGCTAACGACAAAATATTAGCCGTCCTTCCATTCAGTTTTGACTATGGCTTAAACCAGCTCATCAGCTCCGTGCTGACAGGTGCCCACTGCACCCTGCTGGATTACCTGTTACCCCGAGACGTAATAAAGGTCCTTGAAAAACAAAAAATAACCGGCCTGGCTGCCGTCCCGCCACTGTGGGCACAACTGGCACAACTGGAATGGCCTGACAGCATAAATCAACATTTACGCTACATGACCAATTCTGGTGGAAAAATGCCAAAAGCCATCCTAGATGCCCTTAGACAAAAAGTGCCAGCCAGCCAGTTTTACCTGATGTATGGATTAACCGAGGCTTTTCGCTCAACGTATCTCCCCCCTGAGCAGATTGACAAACGCCCCGATTCAATGGGCAAGGCCATCCCTAATGCCGAAATTTTAGTCGTCAGAGAAGATGGTTCTTTATGCGCACCACATGAGCCTGGTGAACTGGTTCATAAAGGTTCTTTAGTAGCCATGGGTTATTGGAATGATCCAGCAAAAACATCAGAACGCTTTAAACCCGCCCCGGACCAATTAAAAGAGCTACCACTGACTGAAATTGCCGTTTGGTCTGGCGATCAGGTCAGTATGGATGAAGAAGGCTACTTGTACTTTATCGGCCGCAAAGATGACATGATTAAAACCTCCGGTTACAGAGTCAGCCCAACCGAAATTGAAGAAACTATCTATTCTTCGGGGCTGGCAAAAGAAACAGCCGCGCTTGGTATTGAACACCCGACCCTTGGCCAGGCTGTCGTCATTATCATCCATCCTGAAGAACCTGAATCCTTTGATGAAAAGGACATTATTAGTCTATGCAAACAACAACTCCCTAACTATATGGTGCCCAGTAAAATAATCACTCTGCCAAACCTGCCTAAAAACCCCAACGGAAAAATAGACAGGAAAAAGCTCACCCAGCAATTTAATGATTTATTTCAATAACGAAGCTTATACCACAGCAGACCCAGCGCCTCATGGCAGATTAAAAAATTCCTCTCCAAGGCAAATACAGATGGAATAAAACTTAAAATATCAGTGCGATAGGCATCCGACATAAAATCGACAGGAAACGCCAAAACATCAAACCCTGTCGATACAAATTGAGGTAAGGCGCGAGGCATATGATAAGCCTGAGTAACCAATATAATGCGATTGATACCCTGCCTGGACAGTATTTCATGACTATATAAGGCATTTTCAGCAGTATTACGACTGCGCTCATCCCGCCAGCGCACATTAATCCCGTAACCTGTTTGAATAACATCAGCCATGATTTCCGCTTCACTGACGGGCGATGCTGCCATCACCCTTCCACCGGATACCAGAATCGGAATTGCAAATTCACGGGCAATTTTAACGGCATAAAATACCCTGGCCCAGGTGCGAGACTCCAAGGTATAATTTTCACCGAACACTTTTGACTTTTTAATCCCACCGCCTAATACGACCACTGCTTCTGGTTTGAATGCCTGCAGGGTTATTTTATCCGGCGATGAAATACTTTCCCAATGTTTAGCCAATTGATTTGCCGTCCACGGAAGACTCATCACCAACAAACCACCGCCACTGAGCGTGAGCAAAATAAAGGCAATACGTCTTGGAAATAGCAACAACCCCACCATTCCCGACAACAAAAAAATAGTCGGTGGTAAAATCAACAACTTAAAAATATAAATCCAAAAAATATCCATAAAACAGTTACGACCAATACTATCCGTTATAATTTAGACAAATCAAAATTAACCGCTACACTTTAGTCGATAGTGTATAACTTGCTTAACAATATGAAAAAAACACCGCTACATCACCCGCAAACACAATACCCAAGCAAAGACAATCAGCTTGTAACAGGTGGCTACACACTGGAAAGATTGGTTCAACGAGCAGGTCAAACACCTTTTTATGCCTATAACCGGCAATTGCTAAATGAACGAATGCAGCAATTAAGGCAATTCATGCCTAAAGACCTGAAAATTCATTATGCCATGAAAGCCAATCCAATGCCGGCCTTGGTACAACATATGGCAAATATAACTGACGGCTTTGACCTGGCTTCTGCCGGTGAAATGAAAGTTGCTCTGGACACCACCATGCCCCCCCAAAACATCAGCATGGCGGGCCCCGGAAAACGCCCGGAGGAACTCAGCCAGGCAATTGCCGCCGGAATCACTATTAATGTTGAATCAGAACATGAACTAGAACTAATTACACATATTTCAGAGCAGTTAAATACTCAGGCACATGTGGCACTGCGAATCAACCCGGCCTTTGAGCTTAAATCATCCGGTATGAAAATGGGTGGCGGCCCCAAACAATTTGGCATTGATGAAGAAGAAATCCCCAGCATCTTACAACAAATTAAAAACAGCTCGCTTGACTTTCAGGGATTTCATATATTCAGCGGCTCACAGAACCTTAAAGCCGAATCCATTATTGAAGCCCAGCAAAAAAGCCTTGAACTGGCAGACCGGCTAAGCCAGGATTGTTGTGTATTATTAAAAAAACTCAATATTGGCGGGGGTTACGGTATCCCTTATTTTCCAGGCGAACAACCGCTGGATATTGAACAAGTCGGTGAACAACTAAACAAGAATCTATCAAAATTCAAACAAAACCATCCAGATACTGAAGTTATTATTGAATTAGGACGTTATCTGGTCGGCGAAGCCGGTATTTACGTCTGCAAAATCATCGACAAAAAAATATCGCGCGGACAAACCTATCTGGTTGTTGATGGCGGGTTACACCATCATTTGGCAGCCTCCGGTAATTTCGGTCAGGTAATCCGCAAAAATTATCCAGTCGCTATTGGAAATAAATTACACAGCGATGAAACGGAAACCGTTAATATCGTCGGCCCGTTATGCACACCTCTTGATATTCTGGCTGACAAAATGACTCTCCCTCAGGCACATATTGGAGATTACGTTGTTGTGTTTCAGTCGGGCGCCTATGGTTATACAGCCAGTCCGCATAAATTTTTATCTCAGCCTGAATGCCTGGAAGTTCTAGTTTAATATGACCACATCGACCATGTTATCCCAGATAAAAAATATTTTTCGGGATCCTGCGTTTAAAGGAGTCAGTGCAGTCTTCCTGCTTTCTATCATCGCTTTCTATCCAACCTGGAAAAGCCTTGTTGATATTTGGATTCGCTCAGAAACCTTTGCCCATGGATTTATCGTAATCCCAATCAGTCTATGGGTTATCTGGCAAAAAAAAGAACTGCATAATCAAATCATTGTCGGGAAACCTAGTTGGCCAGGCTTGGCATTTACTTTACTAAACGGCTTTCTGTGGTTATTGGGAAGCCTGATTCATGCCCTGGTTATTCAACAATACGCCCTGGTTGGCATTCTGATTGGCGGCATCTGGTTTTATTTAGGCGATAAAACAACCAAAAAACTGGCTTTTCCGCTGGCTTTTTTATATTTTATGGTACCAGTCGGAGAAGCCCTATTACCTTATCTGATGCAATATACGGCTGATTTTACCATTTACCTGCTACGCAAAACCGGTCTCAGCGTATATCGGGAAGGGATGCATTTTGAACTTGTAACAGGGAAGTGGTCCGTTGTAGAGGCATGTAGTGGCTTGAGATATTTACTCGCCTCATTTACATTGGGCACAATCTACGCATATATCACTTACACCAAAACCTACAAACGAATTCTATTCAGCCTGTTTTCACTAATACTTCCAATCATAGCTAATGGCTTCCGCGCCTATATGATTGTAATGATTGGTCACCTAAGCGGGATGAAGCTGGCCGTTGGTGTAGATCATATCATCTATGGTGCCATATTTTTTGCCTTCATTATTTTTTTGATGTTTTATATTGGTTCATTTTGGAAAGATCCTCCTGAAAAAATAAATACCCGACCGAATTTTCCAAAACAACCGACAACTAACTCAATACAATATAAAAAAACAGCCTTCATTTTATTGCTTGGACTGGCCATATGGCCAGTCAGTAACTACTGGTTGACAACACATTATCGGGCACAGTTACAATTGCCGGGCTGGATGCCACTAACCCACAATCCAAACTGGCAAGCAACGCTACCTCCAAACTGGAGTTGGCGACCAAAATTTGAAAAAGCTGTTACGGACTCACTCAGTTATTACAAAAATAAAAATTATCTTATTGGCTTGTATCAGGCTAATTTTGGCGATGAAAAACAAGGCGCTGAATTAGTCAACTCTAACAACGTTCTACGTCGATACGTCCCAGCTAGTCATCTGAATGAGCGACAACTTTGGTCTGTGTTGATGCAATTTGAGGCTCAATCGGAAACAGCCCCCTCATTGCCCTATACAGTCATTGTCTTACATAGCCAAAACCTGCCAATAGATTTTATCATCCTAAAATGGTATCAGCTTGGCCACTTGCATATAACAAACCCATACCTTACCAAATTATACCAACTGTATAAGCGTTTTACCCTAAACAATGCAGCAGAGACCAGCAACATACTTTTCTTTCCAATCAGACAGTCTATTGGACTCAACAAACAACAAGTACTTACATACATCCAGCAACAAACACCTTTAAGCCTGAAATAGCAAAAATGTAAACTATTTCATAAATACCCACTCTCACCTTTAGATTAATTACAATTTAATTCTAAATTGATAGTTTGATGCCTCCGATAA
>CAYLNS010000013.1:19367-27302 GCA_964385115.1 uncultured Methylomarinum sp. | reverse complement strand
TTTTTAAAACAAATCCACATCCCCCTCATCCGTCCGCACACCACCTTCATAGGTAGCTTTCTCATCAATCAACAAGTCCAGCAGACTATTCAGCTCAAAACTGGATTCTTCCAGACCTTTAAAATCATCAACTATATTGCATTGTACCGTCTGACTGAACTCCCACTCATGCTGCATATGTTCAAGTGCCTGATGCATATGCTGATGCGCCAGCTCATGTGGCTGTAACAATTTCGAATAACTGGGCAGATGCCCGTAATGCTGGTATCCAATCCCATTTTCCAGCCATCGTCCTAATTCACATTCATGATGCGTACACCTTACGTATTGAGCGGCATCAGATTCCGAACCCACCTCAACCGCACGATAACCTTGCTGAACATAAATCATCTGACTGACTTTGGCCAAAGCGATTTCTCCGACCATCTGGGTATAATTGACTTTTTGATATGTTTCTAATGAAATTTCGCTGACCTGAGCAATATTTTGTTCAAATTGGCTGATGGCCTCTTTGGACTCATCGGTCATATCAGCCATGCTCTCGGTATCATCCACTATCATTTTCGTGGCATGGGTAAACTTCTTGATAGTGGAATTGATGGTCTCTGTTGCATTTTTTGTATTTTCCGCCAGCGTTCTGACTTCATCCGCCACCACTGCAAAACCTCGGCCATGCTCCCCCGCCCGGGCTGCTTCAATAGCCGCATTCAAAGCCAGCAAATTGGTCTGGTCGGCAATTTTTGCAATCAGCGAGGTCACATCGGTAATTTCCTTGCTACTTTGCCTCAACTCGATAGACGACCCTTTCATGGTTTCTATTTTATTGATAATAGAGGTCAGGCGATCTATGACATTGCTTAATGAAGCCCTGCTTTCTATGGCAATATTGGAAGCCTGACTGGAAATGGTCTCCACCTGCAGCATTTGATCGGTAATCGTTTTAAGGTCTTTTTCCGTCCGGTCCAGACTGGACAGCAAATTCACCGATTTCATCTGCCCCAACTGGGAAAATAACTCATCGCGGATGGTATTCCGGTAATTTTCCTGCATTTGTTCAAGCGATAAATCAATGGCCTTCAAACCTTCAGCAAACAGGCCATTAATCCCCTGAGGCATGGTATGCCGGTAAAACTCATGCTTGCGGGCTGACTCGAAACAGATATTCACCTCACGCATATAGGTTTCCATCTGATCCAGCGCCTCATTTAAATTCCAGGCCAATGAAGCCAGTTCCGCATCATCAGGAATCTGGGTAATCCGGTATTCCAGTTTGCCTTTAACAATCTGATTACATAAATGAAAAATTGACATAATCAGGCCGACTTCTTTTTTGGATTGTCTGAAGAACAACCACTGCACCAGGAGCGCCAGGGCTAATATGACAAAATGACTGATATCCATACCGTAAGTCATGGTTGTCTCGATTGTCAGCAATACAATAAACCCCAGCAGTATCAGCGTGGAGTTTTTACCATTAAAGAGTAAGAATGTATTCACGATAGTCTTTTCCTGTCGGTTCAATCACATCATTCAGCACTTTTGTCCCTGCCGCAATTGCTGCCCGGGTGCCGGCTTGCCGCTCTTCCATGAGCATGTCATGATAAATCTGCTCAATTTTTTTTAACTTGGTGGGATCAGGTTTTCGCCTGACGGAAAAGTAGCCCAGTAACTGTTTATCTCCATCTACAATTTTATAACTAGGGGACACATTCGCCAAAACCCAATAATAAGAACCATCTTTACTCAGATTTTTCACATAACCCATAAATTCGTTTCCTGCCTTAATGGTTTCCCACAGCAGATAAAAAACCGAACGTGGCATATCCGGGTGACGCACAATATTATGCTGCTGCCCGAGCAGTTCTTTTTCGGTAAACCCCGAAAACTCAATAAATATTCGATTACAATAGGTCAGACGCCCGGTTGCATCTGTTTTTGACACAATAAAGTCATCATCCCGCATCACCCTTTCAACATCTGTAGGGGTAATTTTGTTTTTCATCATCCATCCTGAACTAAACCTTAACGTAGATTAAAGCATAGTATAAAAATGAGCTGTCGCCAGTTTTCTTCAGTAGAAAAATCAGCCAACCGGCAATAACCTTATCATAAGTAAGCTATTAATATTAAATAAGTAATTCAATGCTTACATTAAAACGACCGCTTGCCGTAATCTCATCTAAAAAAATTACTTTTATTTATGCCCCCCAGCAACACTTGCCCTTTAAAACAAGCATATAGGATTTTTTACAACAAATTCTTGTCAATTTGCCAAAAAACAACTACGATTAACTTATCTTTTATTAATAACACCTTACAGATTATTCTTAAATCTAGCTGTCAACTATATGACTCCTGTCAGGAGGTGCGTCATGTTATATGTTATTGAGAATTTCCCCGTTAACCCTTTATTGCTGGAAAAAGTCTCTTCAGGAGATACCATCATATTTGCTGATAATGCTGTTTATTCCATTATCAAAGACAACAATACCTTTAAGTTAATGCAGTCGACACTGAAGCATTTGAATCTATGTGTCAGAAAGGCAGATTTATTGATTCGAAATATTTCCCTGAATGACATATTTCAAGGCATTACGGTATTAAATGATTTTGATTTTATTCAGGATGAAATACAGGAAACTGCCGTGCGCTCATGGAACTGATGCCTACCGATATTGCAGGAATGGCATGCACTTCTGAGAGTTTGCAGGTCGGGTTAGTATATAGGTTGGGGTGAGGAACGAACCCCAACATTTTCTAATGTTTGTCGGTTACGCTACCGCTGCCCCAAGCTACATTTTGTCTTAACGTAATGGCAGTGACGGTCTCCGTGGAAATCCATATCAGCCACTCAAACTATGACACGCAGGCGAGTGCGGATGAGAAAGAAAAACCGCACAACTCCGAAAAGTAATAAAATCATGTTTAAAAACGCTTCAAATACATTGCCCGGTCAACTGTTAAGACAATACCAGGCTACCATAAGGCAACAACAGCAGCTTTTGCATCTGGTACAAAGCGTTTTACCAAACGAATTGGCAAAACAGGTACAACACTGCGTTCTGTCAGGCCGAAAAGTAATTCTTTACACCCACTCTGCCAGCTGGTCCTCACAATTACGCTTTTACCATTCGACTATTTTAAAAAAAGTTGTGGACTCCGGATGGCCGTATGTTCAGTTATTACAGATTAAGATTATTCCGGAAAAACAGGCTACAACCCCCGCAAAAATTCTGAACCTGCCCTCTGCAGACACTATTGAACAATTACGTCAGCTATCTCAATCCCAATCAAAGAACAAACTGGGCTCCGCCCTTTCAAGACTGTCATCTACATTGGAAAAACTGTCTCAGCCGGGCGATGGGCAAAAAAAAAACGATTAGAAATGATTCTAATCGCTTTTATATCTACTTAACGTACTTTAAAAAAATAAATTCCATTTAATATCAGTTTCTTACGGAAGAAGTGTATGTGACAGGGATGTCACATTCAAGCCTACATGGATGTATTTACGGCGTCTTCTGGAGTAAGTGACTGATATTTAAACACTTAAATATACTGAGTAGTAGTTACATCGCTTTTTGCAGCCAGCAAGTCGGTGTGCTTCATTTCTGTCCGACAGGTGGAATGGGCGTTTGTGCTGAACGCATAAATGAAATAGGCGCATCCTCTTCATTTTCAAACGTCACTTTTTCCCAGGCATCTTTGTCATTCAGTAATGTCAATAATAACTTGTTATTTAAAGCATGACCGGATTTAAACCCCTTGAATTCGCCAATCAAACTGTGGCCCAGCAAATATAAATCGCCAATGGCATCCAGAATCTTATGTTTGACAAATTCATCGGCATAGCGCAGACCGTCTTCATTTAAAACCCGGTCATCATCAACCACGATGGCATTCTCCAGACTGCCACCCAGAGCCAGATTATTTTCCCGAAGAAATTCAATATCTTTCATAAACCCAAAGGTGCGGGCACGACTGACTTCCTTGACAAAAGTAGTCGAGGAAAAATCCATTTCCGCTGTTTTCAGATGATCGGAAAAGGCAGGATGTTCAAAATCAATGGTAAATGTTACTTTAAAACCATCAAAAGGTTCAAAAGCCGCCCATTTATCACCCTCCTCAACCCTGATTGGTTTTTTGATACGGATATATTGCTTAGGCACATTCTGCTCGGCCAGCCCTGCTGATTGCAGCAAAAACACAAAGGGCCCCGCACTGCCGTCCATAATCGGCACTTCAGCCGCACTGACATCAACAATGGCATTATCAACACCCAGGCCCGCCATTGCTGATAATAAATGCTCAACCGTAGCAATTTTGACTCCGTCTTTAACCAGAGTTGTCGACAGCATTGTCTCGCCAACATTCTCCGGACGGGCTTCTATGGTGACAGGCTCTTCCAGATCCACACGCCGAAAACTGATACCGGTATTGGGTTCTGCAGGATGTAAGGTCAGATAAACCTTATCCCCCGAATGCAATCCAACCCCGGTTGCCCGGATCGTGTTTTTCAATGTTCTCTGTTTAATCATATTTTCGCGCAGCCTGAAATCAGGAAAACCGTTGATTTTATCATAAATTAGCCCTGTAAAACTGTCTGCATAACTATCCTTTCTATCAGCCGGCCCGATAAACCGGGCCACAAAGCTTTGTTATTATCAATCCGCCTGACGTCTTAAAAAAGCCGGTACATCCAGATAATCCAAGTCCATATCCTGTCTTGGCTGGGCGCCGAACTTTGTTTCCCGTGGCTCTTGTTTTGCCCGTCTGTTCACGGTTGGTTTATCCAAAACATCATAGTTGACTTCGCCATTGGCAACTTTCTGTACCAGTTTGACCGGAGAATTGACAGTTGCGGCAGAGCTCTCCCCCATTCCGGTGGCCACCACAGTGACTTTAATACCTTCTCCCATCTCAGGATTAATTGCTGTACCAATTTTCATATCCGCTTCTTCAGATGCAAAGGTATGCATAATGCTGCCAATCTCATCAAACTCCGTCAAATCCATTTCTGCTGCACAAATATTGACCAGAATTCCTTTAGCGCCCTGCAGACTGATATCTTCCAGCAATGGGCAGGCAATGGCTTTTTCGGCAGCTTCCCGGGCACGGTTGTCCCCTGTCGCATAGCCGGTTCCCATAATCGCCGCCCCCATATTACTCATCACGGTTTTAACGTCGGCAAAATCGACATTAATCAGTCCAGGATTTGTAATTAATTCGGTAATCCCCTGCACTGCTTCCAGTAACACATCATTCGCTGTGTTAAACGCATTGGTCAGAGACAGATTATTACCCAGAACCGGCAACAGCTTCTGATTTGGAATGACAATCAAAGAATCGACATATTTTTCCAGTTCGCGGATACCCATTTCGGCGACTGTTTTTTTCTTTTTGCCCTCAAAATCAAATGGCTTGGTGACTACGGCAACGGTTAATACTCCCATTTCCCTGGCCACTTCCGCAATCACCGAAATCGCACCGGTTCCTGTGCCACCCCCCATGCCGGCGGTTAAAAACAGCATATCGGTTCCTTCGATTTCCTCTTTGATTCTGTCTCTGTTTTCTTCTGCGGCCTGCTTGCCGATTTCGGGGCGGGTACCCGCGCCCAGGCCTTTCGTCAGCTCAACACCTAACTGAATTTTTGTCTCGACGGACAATCCTCTTAATGCCTGAGCATCGGTATTAGCGCAAATAAACTCAACCGCATCGATGCTTGAATTAACCATGTAATCAACCGCGTTACCGCCGCCGCCACCGACGCCGATTACTTTGATGACCGCATTTTCACTACACATATCTACTAACTCATATTTCATTGTTATACCCTCACACACCTGAATTTAAAAATTACCCTGAAACCAGTTTTTCATTCTTGCGAATATCCCCATACTTTCCTCATTCAATCCAATGGCTTTTCCCTGATGATCCCGGCCATACATCAATAAACCGACACCCGTTGAAAAAATTGGATTTCTGACCACATCAGTCAATCCTGATACCTGTTGAGGAAATCCCACACGAACCGGCATATGAAAAATCTCTTCCGCCAGCTCGCATAAACCTTTCACCTTTGAACTTCCACCGGTTAACACCATGCCGGCGGCAATCAAGTCTTCATAACCACTGCGACGCAATTCCGCCTGAACCAGCAACATCAACTCCTCATATCGAGGTTCAATGATTTCTGCCAGATTCTGT
Source organism: uncultured Methylomarinum sp. (assembly GCA_964385115.1). Classification (GTDB taxonomy): domain Bacteria; phylum Pseudomonadota; class Gammaproteobacteria; order Methylococcales; family Methylomonadaceae; genus Methylomarinum. The sequence goes on along the minus strand of CAYLNS010000013.1, from coordinate 21,095 downwards.
GCCGAAATCTTACGCGGCTCTCTGTCGCCAATACTTGGGACATCAATCATTTCCTGAGGATCAGCTAATTGCGTTAACGCATAAGCATGCGCTTTTTTAATTTCCTCAGCATTTTTGGTCGGTGTCCTCAATGCCACGGCAATATCATTGGTTACCTGATCACCGGCAATCGGAATAACCGCCGTATGTTTGATTGCACCATCCGAGAAAACCGCAATATCCGTGGTTCCCCCGCCGATATCAATCAGACAGACACCTAATTCTTTTTCATCGTCAGATAACACCGATGTGCAGGATGCCAGCTGTTCCAGCACAATATCCTCCACCTCCAGACCGCAGCGGCGAATACATTTGATAATATTCTGGGCTGCACTGACACTGCCGGTCACCATATGCACCTTGGCTTCCAGCCTGATACCGGACATGCCGACCGGTTCTTTGATACCTTCCTGCTGATCAATAACAAATTCCTGCGGCAGAATATGCAGAATTTTCTGATCAGCCGGTATGGCCACCGCCCTGGCGGAATCGATAACCCGGTCTATATCGTACTGGGTGACCTCTTTTTCCTTAATGGCGACAATGCCATGTGAATTCAGACTTCTGATATGGCTGCCGGCAATACCGGCAAAAACACTTTTAATCTGGCAGCCGGCCATCAACTCAGCTTCTTCCACGGCTCTTTGAATGGAATTAACCGTAGATTCCAGATTAACGACTACTCCTTTTTTCAAGCCTTTGGAAGGTGCCAGTCCGATACCAATCACTTCCATTTCATCACTGCCATTCAGTTCTCCGACCACGGCAGCAACCTTGGAAGTACCAATATCCAGCCCAACCAATAAATCACGTTCTGTTTTTTTAGCCATTTTTTATGCTCATTCAGCGTTATGCTCTTTTCTTTTTTTCAATGATTGACTTCCACTCCGGTGACTTCCATGTCACCGCATAGCCATTTGGATAACGCAAATCGACTATTGCCATCAGCGCAATCAATTCTTCACCTACCACATCAACCGTTTTTAAAAATCGTTGCATGTTTTCCAATTGTGTCTGTCGTCCCAGTTTAATTTCCATGCCACTCACCAGCCTGATTTTCCAGGCTCTGCGATTATCAACATGAAACTCCTGTAATATCATTCCTTTATCAGCCAGAGAAAACCTTAATCCCTTCATAATCTCCAACAATGCCTGCTGTTGTCCCTCAGGTCCGGTAATCAATGGCAAAGCTGCAAATTCAGCCACATTATCCGGCTTAAATAATTCACCCCGGTTATTCAACAACGCATTGTTTTGCCAGCGCGCCACCGGTTGCTGCTCCGTCACCCTGATTTTGATGGCATCAGGCCAGACTCTTTCAACACTCACCTGATCCGCCCACGGCAAAGCCTGAACCGCCTGTTTTATGCCCTCCAGGTCAGCATGGTAGAAACCTTTGCTTACCGGCTGTTGCAGTGCCTGCTTCAATTCATCCCGGGTCAGATACTGAAACACGCCTTCAATCCGTACATGTCTGATGGGTGCCCAGTCACTGCCTCTTTCCTTAAATACCTGCCAGAGAGCCACCATGCCCGCCAACAATAAAAACACGATTGCCAAATCCCGAATCAATATCCATTTATTCATCGGCACAGGCAAAACTTAAAGACTGGTTTCCAGAATCCGCCAGACCAGTTCATCAAAATCAATTCCGCTTGCCTTCGCCGCCATGGGAACCAGGCTATGATC
>CAYLNS010000013.1:15339-19267 GCA_964385115.1 uncultured Methylomarinum sp. | reverse complement strand
CCCTGCACCCATTTCTCGGCATAGACATCACAATCAAATTGAGCGGCAGCTTTATAAGCTTGCAACAATTCATCATGGCTTTCCGCCCGACTCATCCCCAGACTGGAACCTTCCTGTGCCGGTTTGACAATGACCGGAAACCCCAGCTTGTCGATACAGGTTGCAATATCCTTTTCCGATTTCAGCAGTATCCAGTCCGGTGTGGTCAATCCCATACCCTGCCAACATAATTTGGTTCTCAGCTTGTCCATGGATAATGCCGAAGCCATCACCCCCGAGCCGGTATAGGGAATTTCCAGTATTTCCAACAGCGCCTGCAAGATGCCATCCTCACCGCCACGACCATGGATAACATTAAAAACCCTGTCAAACGAACGCCCTTCAAGCGCCTGAATCGGACTGCCTGTTACATCAACGCTTTCCACGTTGACCTGCTGTTTTTTCAGCGCCTGAAAGACAGCTGCACCGCTGGATAAAGAAATTTCCCGTTCTGCAGCCGTTCCGCCCATCATTACGGCAACCCTGCCAAAGTCTTCCGCTCTGGTGACTTTTACAGACTTCATAACGCATCACCTATTTTGCATACTTCTGTTTCCAGCTGTATTCCATGCTGTTCTTTAACCTGATTCTGGATATGTTCAATCAGTTGCTCAATATCTTTGGCAGTTGCCTGACCTTTGTTTTCAATAAAATTGGCGTGTTTTTCTGATACACAGGCACCACCGATAGCAAAACCTTTTAAGCCACAGGCTTCAATCAACCGCGCCGCGTAATCACCCGGCGGGTTTTTAAAAACAGAACCGCAAGTAGGCTTATTGGTGGGCTGGGTCTGGTTTCTTTTTTCCAGTAATTCCTTTATTTTTTGCTGGCTGAGCAGTGAAGCACCTTTATTCAGCACTATTTCAACCGCTAAAAACCATTCCTGTTCCCTGCCCTTCACGCTGCGATAAGCCACGTTAAATTCGTTTTTATCCCGCCGTATCAATTGGCCTTTTTGATTAATCATTTCCACTGAATCAACAATATTCCAGGTCTCACCACCAAAGGCGCCGGCATTCATTTTTAACGCCCCACCCATGGTTCCGGGAATACCGGCCAGAAACTCCGCTCCTGACAATCCCAGATCAGCACAATAACGGGCTACATGCGCACACGGCACGCCTGCTTCCACATAAACCCGGGTTGAATCAATCAACTGCATTTTCTTTAAACGGCCCCGGGTATTAATCACGGTTCCATTAATACCGCCATCCCTGACCAGCAAATTACTGCCCAGTCCCAACCAATACAACGGCTCGCCTTCCGGCAAGTTTTTAATAAACTGAATCAGGTCCTGCTTGTCTTCCGGCAGATACATTGTCGCGGCAGGTCCCCCGACCCGCCAGCTGGTATATTTTGCCAGTGGCTCATTTTTCAGCAGCGTCCCCCGCATTTGCATTTCATCCGGCATGATTTAATGCCTCTTGCAATTGCTGTGGTAATTCAGCCGCTATCTGACCGACATTACCGGCTCCCATCGTCAGCACCACATCATCACCCTGCACCAGACCAGCCAGTATTTGTGGCAAATCCGCCTGCTTGCCGACAAAAACCGGATTAACCTGGCCGCGCACCCGAATAGCCTGGGACAAGGCCTTACCGTCTGCGCCGGTAACAGGCTCTTCCCCCGCAGGATAAACATCCAGCAAAACCAATACATCAACCGATGACAACACCTCGACAAAATCTTCAAACAGGTCTCTGGTTCGGGTGTAACGATGCGGCTGGAAGACCACTACTTTCCGGCGCTCAGGCCAGGCCTGCTGCAAGGCTTCAAGCGTTGCCGCCAATTCCCGCGGATGATGGCCATAATCATCCACCAGAGTTATTTTCCCCACAGGCAAATCCACTTCGCCATTAAGCTGGAAGCGTCTTCCTATGCCTTTAAATTCCTGCAGGCTTGTTCTGATTGCCCGGTCATTGATATTTAATGAGGTTGCCACTGTAATGGCGGCCAAAGCATTCAGCATGTTGTGCCAGCCGGGCATGTTTAATGTGACCGGCATCGGCGCATGGCCTTCTCTGATTACGGTAAACCGGGTCTGCATACCATCCTGTTCTATATCAATCGCCCTGACATCAGCTTCGTCACTGACACCATAGGTTTTAACCGGCTTGGAGACTTCCGCCAGCACTTCTTTAACACCTTCATCATCCAGGCACATGACGGCCAGCCCGTAAAACGGCAAATGATGTAGAAATTCCAGAAACGTCTGTTTCAACTGCTGAAAGCTGCCGCCATAGGTTTCCATATGATCCTGGTCAATATTGGTCACCACCGACATCATCGGCTGCAAATGCAGAAAAGAGGCATCGCTTTCATCGGCTTCGGCAACCAGATACTGTCCCAGTCCTAAGCGGGCATTAGTGCCTGCGCTATTCAGCCGGCCACCAATCACAAATGTCGGATCCATACCGGCTTCCGCCAGAATGCTGGCTATCAGACTGGTTGTGGTGGTTTTTCCATGGGTTCCCGCCACGGCGATACCAAATCTGAAGCGCATCAGCTCCGCTAACATTTCAGCCCGGGGAATCACCGGAATTCTACGGCTCAGCGCCGCTTTAACTTCCGGATTTTCCCTGGCAACCGCCGTAGAGGTCACCACAACATCCACATCGTCAACATTGGATTCATGATGGTCAAAATAAATTTTGATACCCTGTTTTTGCAACCGCTCAGTCACCGCACTGGCCTTAATATCAGAGCCGGATACCTGATAATCCAGATTGGATAATACTTCGGCAATCCCGCTCATGCCGGTGCCGCCAATGCCGACAAAATGTATCTTTTCAATATTGCCCAATAACTGGGCAGGATGTAAGTCCGGTCTGTTCATGCACCAACCTCTTCAATACAATATCCGGCGACTGTTTCTGTCGCATCGGGACGCGCCATGCTTTTGGCCGCACCACTCATACGCTCAAGCTGCCTTGTACAGGTATTTACCGCATCCAGCAGACTGTCTTTGTTCAAATCCTTTTGCGGCAGCAACACAGCTGCCCCGGCATCACTCAGATAACACGCATTAGCCGTCTGGTGGTCATCTATGGCATGGGGAAGCGGTACAAAAACCGCCGGCAGTCCTGCTGCAGCCACTTCACTGACCGTCATCGCGCCAGCCCGACATATCACCAGATCCGCCCATTCGTAGACGGCGACCATATCTTCAATAAAAGCCAGTACCTCGGCATTCATCGATAATTGCTCATATTTTTCGTTGACTTCCTTCTGCATGACCTGTCCTGTCTGGTGTTTAACCCGTATCTTCGACAGCCCTGCCAAAGCTTCCGGCACTATCTGATTAAGAATCTGAGCCCCCTGGCTGCCGCCGACCACCAGAATATTAATAGGATCTCCTTCTTGCTTGTCGGTAACCTGTTTGTCTTTCAGCTTGTTAAACTCTGCTCTTAACGGGTTTCCGGTAAAAACAGCCTGAACCGAAGGCTCAAAACTGCCTGGAAAAGCTTCCATAACTTTATTGGCCCGCTTCATCAACATGCGATTAGTGGTTCCGGGCACTCGGTTTTGTTCGTGTATCAATAATGGCAGCTTCAGAAATGAACTCATCAGTCCGCCTGGCGCCGCTACAAAACCGCCCATTCCCAGAACCACATCCGGCTTGCGTTTCTGAAATATTCGCAGCGCTTCAAAACAGGCTTTTGCCAGTTTAAAGACAGCCGTCACTTTACTGATTGCCCCTTTGCCACGGAAACCCGCTACAGACAGACAATCCATTTCAATACCCTGCTCTGGTATCACCCGGTTCTCCAGGCCTTTAGCCGTCCCCAGCCAACTGACCTGCCAGCCTTGTGCTGTTAAGTATTTTGCAACTGCCAATGCCGGAAATACATGTCCTCCGGTTCCGCCGGCCATAATAATTATACGTTT
>CAYLNS010000013.1:0-15239 GCA_964385115.1 uncultured Methylomarinum sp. | reverse complement strand
GATATGAACTTGACGATTTCGGACACCTGTATCCTGAAACCGGCTACCGACAACCATCTGACACTGCCGTTTACTTTGACACCGATGCCGGGAATCAACACAATGCCCAACAAAATCAAACCGACAATAAATAAAGCCGTACTGCTTCTTTCCCAGACAATCATTGGAATGGCGCAGATAACAGCCGCCAGCATTAAGCCCAGAACAATATGCAGCATCTGCCTGACAGGATAATTAAACAGATTATGAGCCACTTTCACCCCAAGATGCAGGGATGAAGAGGCCACTATCAGATAACCAATCAGCAATAATGCTGCCGCCACTGACAACACCACTCTGTCCGGCTGAAAATCCTGATAAAAACGGCTTATCAACTGCCCTGACACGCCACTTCCTCCAGTTTTCGGACTTCCTGTATAAAACGCTCGCCCCGTTCCATATAATTTTTGTACTGATCCAGGCTGGCGCAGGCCGGCGACAATAATACCCGTTCTCCAGTTTCAGCCAGTTTATCCGCCTGACTGACCGCCTGCCGCATATTCTTTACCCGGTAAACCGGCAGAATTTCCTTCAGAGCGGCTTCTATCTGTTCCGCATCCTTTCCCATCGCAACCACAGCTTTACATTTCTGTTGTACGGCTTCAGTCAGCTCAGTCATCGCTGCGCCTTTGGCATCACCGCCAGCAATCAGTACAACTTTTTCCTGACTGCCATTCAGCGCCGCTATACATGCACCGGGATTAGTGGCTTTTGAATCATTAATCCAGCTGACACCGTTGATTTCAGCCACTTTCTGCATTCTGTGCTCCAGCCCGTTAAATGCTCGCAAGGCTTTACGCATGCCTTCATCATCCAGTCCCACAGCCTGCCCCAGTGCAATCGCCGCCAGCACATTAGCCACATTATGCAAACCTTCAAGCTTTAACTCCGCTCGAGCTATGAACGGGCTGCCTTGAGCCATCAATTCATCGGTTTTTTGAGCCCAGTAATAATCAGCCTGGCTCTTCACGGAAAAGGTATAACAAGTTCTATTCGGTTCCTGCATTGCCATCACAACAGGGTCATCCAGGTTCAGCACACAGATTCCATTTCCCTTAAAAATACGTTTTTTCTCAGCCGCATAAGCCTCTATGCCGGCGTGTCGGTCCATATGGTCTGCCGATACATTCAACACTGTTGCCGCAACCGGCTCTAAAACTGAAGTACGCTCCAACTGGAAACTGGATAACTCCAGCACATACAAATCAGCATCCTGTTTAAGCAAATCCAGAGCCGGAATGCCCAGATTACCGCCAATTGCCGTGTTGACGCCGGCATAGCGTCCCATATCACCTAACAGGGTCGTGACCGTACTTTTTCCATTTGAACCGGTCACACCGATAACCGGTTTATCCACCGCACAGGCAAACAAATCAATATCGCTGATTACCTTCAGCCCCGAGCGTATTGCTTTGGCAATCGTTTCCTGCTGTAACGATACGCCCGGACTGACTAAAAGATGCGTCGCCACCTCAAAAGCCGCACTGTCAAAACCGCCGCTGAAAACAGCCACATCCGGCATTTCATCAGCTAACGGGTCTATCAGCGGCGGCTTGTCGCGGCTATCGACCATGGCAAACTGGATATCCAGGTTTTTCAAAAATCGTGCGACCGACAGACCGGTTGTCCCCAGACCGACAATCAAAACCTTTGCCTGCTGTTGCTGCAGGCCGAGTTTTTGTTCCAGTCGTGTTAACAATTCTGCGGTTTCCATGCTTATCTCAGTTTTAATGTCGCCAGACCGACTAACACCAGAATGACGGTAATAATCCAGAAGCGGACAATAATCCGTGGTTCAGGCCAGCCCTTCAGTTCATAATGATGGTGAATCGGTGCCATTAAAAAAACCCGTTTGCCGCGCAATTTAAAAGAAAGCACCTGGATAATGACCGATACTGTTTCCACGACAAAAACGCCCCCCATAATCATCAGCACAATTTCCTGTCTGACCAGAACGGCAATCGTACCCAGTGCGGCGCCCAATGCCAGTGCACCAACATCGCCCATAAAAACCATGGCCGGATAAGCGTTAAACCACAAAAATCCCAGACCGGCACCGACCATGGCCGCACAAAAGACGGCGACCTCCCCGGATTCAGGCAGGAATGGAATGGCCAGGTATTCGGCAAATTTATAATGCCCGGATAAATAGGCAAAAATGGCCAGTGCTGCAGCGACCATGACTGTGGGTAAAATTGCCAGACCGTCCAACCCGTCAGTCAGGTTCACAGCATTGCTGGTACCCACAATGACAAAATAGGTAATAACGACATATCCCCAACCGATGTCAATATGCACATCTTTGAAAAACGGCACGATATACTGGGTTTCGGCCGGTACCTGGGCGGTCTGATATAAAAACAATCCGGCAGCAATTGCGATGACTGATTGCCAGAAATACTTGGCTCTGGCAGAAAGCCCATCACTGTTGCCCAACTTGATTTTTTTATAATCGTCAATAAACCCGATGATTCCATGCCCCATGGTGACTAAAAACACCACCCAGATATAGCGGTTTTCAAGGTCTGCCCATAACAAGGTACTGACAGCGATTGCCACCAGAATCAACGCGCCACCCATGGTGGGTGTGCCCGACTTTTCATAATGACTTTCCGGGCCATCCTCACGAATGCTTTGGCCGATTTTGTCGCGGGTTAACTTGCGAATCATCGCCGGCCCGACAATAAACGAAATAATCAATGCAGTCAGCGCACCTAAAATGGCTCTGAGCGTCAGGTACTGAAATACCCGAAAGCTGCTGTCAAACTGCATAAGATATTCTGTTAAATAAAGTAACATGTTAGTTTCCGCCTGTTTCTGTCAGCGCTTGTACAACCCGTTCCATTTTCTGGCTGCGGGAGCCTTTAACCAGAATGGCTTCTGTGCCGCTGAGCTGTTGCTGTAAACGCTTAATCAAGTCATCCTGCGTATTAAAAAAAGTGGCTCCTGAACCAAATGCCTCCACGGCATATCTGGCATCGGAGCCAACGGCAAGCAAGCGTACAATATTCATTGACTTGATTAAGCGTCCAATCTCTGTGTGTATCTGTTGACTATCCTGTCCCATTTCTCCAAACGCCCCCAGAACAACCCAAGGCTCTTTCTCACTCAATTTCAGTACTTCCAGCCCCGCTTTGAGTGATGCTGGATTGGCATTGTAGGTATCATCTATCAACCATTCTCCACGGCTTCCCTTCTTAGTCTGAAGCCGTCCATTTACCGCTTTCATACCGGCCAAACCCTGTCTGATTTGCTGTAAATCAGCACCCATGGCCAGACTGACTGCGGCAGCGGCCAGAGCATTTTTTACATTATGCACACCGGCCAGATTCAGGGTGATGGCGACGTTTCCTGATGGTGTTAATAAGTCAAACCCGGTGACAAAACCTTCTTCAGCCACCGTCACCCGGATGTTGTCAGCCCTGACATCCGCCTGTTGATGTATGCCGAATGACACAACCTCATGTCCATCCGCCAGTTTTGTCCAAAAATCGAAAAATGCATCCTCGCGGTTTAACACGGCAACACCGTTTTCGGCCAGGTTTTCAATCAACTCCCCTTTAGCCCGGGCAATTCCTTCAAGACTGCCAAAACCTTCTAAATGGGCCGGCCCTACATTATTAATCACCGCGACATCCGGCTTTACCCGACTGCTGGTAAAAGCAATTTCCCCGATATGATTCGCACCCATTTCAACCACGGCAAACTGATGCTGAGGCTGCAATCCAAGCAAGGTCAGCGGTACGCCAATATCATTATTAAAATTCCCCTGAGTCGATAACACCGGCTCATTGACCGCCAGAATACTGGCAATCATTTCCTTAACCGTGGTTTTGCCATTACTGCCGGTTACTCCGGCTATTTTTACTGGCGACTGTCGACGCCAGTATCCGGCAATATCTGCTAATGCAATGCGAGTATCATTTACCCGCAACTGCGGTATCGCTATTTCCAGAGGCTGTTCCGTCACCACTGCAACCACGCCATCCCGCACCGCCTGCTCTATAAAATCATGACCATCAAAGCGTTCGCCTTTGATTGCCACATACAAATCACCGGATTTTATCTGCCGGCTGTCAATACAGACTGATTTAATCTCACGGTCTTCACCAATCAAACTGCCATTAATATTGCGGGCAATTTCAGCCAGTTTTGCTTTCATTTTCCATACTCCTGCAAAGCCTGCCTGACGTATTGCTGATCACTGAACGCCTGCCTGATACCTTTGATTTCCTGATAATTTTCATGTCCTTTGCCAGCGATAACAATGCAATCATCGATTTCAGCCTGTTTTATCGTCTGCTCAATGGCCTCGGCGCGGTTTTGCACCACCTGAGTCTGACTCGCCTGACATCCTGTTAAAATATCTTCAATAATGGCTGTGGAATCTTCGGTTCTGGGATTATCATCCGTTAATACAATTTCATCCGCCCAGTTTCCGGCCACTTCTCCCATTAATGACCGTTTACCGCTGTCTCTGTCGCCCCCGCAACCGAATACGACTTTAAGCCGCCCCTTTACATAAGGTTTGACCCCTTGTAATAATTTCTCCAACGCATCCGGGGTATGAGCATAATCAACCAGCACAACCGGTCTCCCTTCGCCACCAAAACGCTGCATTCTCCCGGCGACCGGCTTTAATCCTGTTATTTTTTTCGCAATCTTCTCTATTGGCCATCCCAATCCCAACAATACCGTGATAACCAGCAAAATATTTTCAACATTAAAAAAACCTGTTAATTCAGTCTCAATTTGCGTACGTTGTCCGTGCCATTCAACAACAAAACGGATACCCTTTAAGTCATGTTCAATTACATCAGCCCAAACCCTGTCGGATATGCCTCCGGCTGTATTTTTTTTCAGACTGAAACCTGAAACTTTAATATCTCTGCCGGTCAATTTTTTTAAAACCGGCTCAGCACTTTCATCGTCCAGGTTAACCACGGCAAGCTGCAATGACTGACAGTCAAACAATTTAAGTTTGGCTTGCAGATACTGCTGCATACTGCCGTGATAATCCAGATGATCACGGCTCAGGTTAGTCAATACAGCCGCATCAAATTCAATACCTTGTACCCGTCCCTGAACCAGTCCGTGCGATGACACTTCCATCACCGCATATTTTTTTCCCTGCTGTACAAACTCAGCCAGTATGCGCTGCAAAACCACAGCATCCGGTGTCGTGTTAAGCGTTTGTTTCAAATCACCCGGCTCACCCCAACCCAAGGTTCCTATCACGCCCGCATCGTCCAGCAGCTGTGCTAAAAACTGACTGCAACTGGTTTTGCCGTTGGTACCGGTAACACCGATGACTGTCAGCTGTTTACTTGGATAGCGATAAAAACGTGCAGCAATTTCAGCCAGCTTTGCCGACAAATCCGGTACTGGATAACAGGCAATCGCCTGAATGTTTTTTGCCAGTTTGTTACCGCAACCCGCTGGCTCATACAGCACTGCCTGTGCGCCTTTTTCAACAGCCTGATCAATATATTCAAGGCCATGATATTCATTACCGTTGACAGCCAGAAACAAAAAACCAGGCTCCACCTGTCGACTGTCAATGGCCAGTCCGCCAATTTCCAGCTCACTGTCAATCTCTGCAATATTGTTCAGCAATTCTTTCAGTTTCATTACTTGCTCAACAACACCGACATGGATGCTTCCTGGTCTGGCGTGACACCATAAACTCTTAAAGCACCGGCCATCACCTTGGAAAATACCGGAGCCGCCACCTGTCCACCATAAAAAAATTTGCCGCTGGGATCGTCAACCATCACCACAATAACAAAACGTGGATCACTGGCCGGCGCCATACCGGCAAATACCGCAATATATCTTTTTTTGGTATAACCGCCTCCTGCAGCCAGCTTTTTAACCGTTCCGGTTTTTCCAGCCACCCGATATCCGGGCACTTGCGCCTGGGGAGCCGTTCCGTCCTGACTTACCACCGCCTCCATCATCTTTCTGACTCTACGCACTGTTTTTTTGCTAAATACTCGCTCGGCAAATTCATCGGTTTCCCTGGGCAATAAAGACACCGAATGCAGCATTCCGTCATCGGCCAATGCGGTATAAGCTCTGGCCAATTGCAACACCGATACCGACAGACCATAGCCAAATGACATGGTCGCCTGTTCAAATTCTCTCCAGCTCTGGTAATCTCGCAACTTTCCGTGGGTTTCTCCCGGAAAGCCAATCCCGGTTGCAGCGCCAAAACCCAACTGATTAAAAACACTCCACATCTTTTCGGACGGCATTCTTAAGGCAATTTTGCTGATTGCCACATTACTGGATTTTTGTAAAACACCCGTCAATGACAGCGTTTTATAGTTATGACTGTCTTTTACCAGCTGCCTTCCCACCTTATAAAAACCATGCGTTTCAATTTTCTCATTGAGTCTGGCAAAACCACCATCCAGCGCAGCTGCCATAATCAAAGGTTTAATCGTTGAACCGGGTTCAAACACATCAACCATGGCCCGGTTTCTAAACAGTCTTGCGCTCAAACCGCTTCTGCGGTTGGGATTAAACGCCGGCTGATTGACTGCAGCCAGCACCTCTCCCGTTTTGGCATCCAGTACAATCAATGCCGCTGAATGCGCTTTGTGTCGAATAAAAGCGCTTCTTAATTCCCGATAAGCCAGATATTGAATTCTTTCATCAATACTCAGAGTTAAATCATGCCCGGCCACAGGCTCCCTGATATTTTCAACATCTTTGATAACCCGTCCCTTACCATCTTTTATCACTCTCTTTTTGCCAGCAATCCCTTTTAAACTGGTTTCATAAGCTCGCTCCAGCCCTTCCTGACCGACATCATCGACATTGGTAAACCCCAGCAAATGCCCGGTTATCTCACCTGCCGGATAAAATCTCTTTAATGCCTTTTCAAAATACATCCCGCTGATTTTCATACCCTTCAGCTTTTCAGCCACATCGGGATTCACTCTTCTTTTTAAATAAACAAAACTTTTACCGGCTTTGTTTTTTAATATTTTCTCCAGCTGGCGCTTGTTCAGTTTTAACAACCGGGCTGCCTGAAACAGCTTATCCCTGTCTTGCGGCTGAACTTTAAACGGATTAAGCCAAATCGACTGAACCGGTGTACTGATCGCCAGGGAATTTCCCCTTCTATCCTGAATCTTTCCCCGATAAGCCGGAACTGACACAGTTTCCACATATTGCCGACGGGCCTGTTTTTGCAAAAAAGATTTATCAATCACCTGCAAATAAACCGCCCTGAATATCAGACTGGCCATTGCCAGCATCATCAGCGCCAGTAATATCTTCTTCCTGGCCTGATAAGTTTTTATGCTTTGACTATCCTGTCCTTCTCCTGCAGAAACAAACATCTAAGGTTTTATATATATAATTTCGTCTCTCAGAGGCATAACCATCCTCAAGCGTTTAGTGGCCAGACGCTCCACTCTGTTTTCCGCAGTCAGCATGGTTATTTCCAACTGCAACCGCCCCCACTCCACTTCATATTCATCCAGCTTTCTTTCTGCTTTCTGAATCTCGTAAAAAAGCTGTCGAAGCTGATATTTATCGTACACAACCGCTAATGCTGTTATCAGTAACAGCAGCGTCAATGCGAAAATCATCATTAATTCCCGCCTGTTCATTTTTTTTCAGCAATCCGTAATACGGCGCTACGCGCCCGGGGGTTCCTGGCCAGCTCCTCTGGACCGGCTTTTATAGCCTTACCGATGGTTTTTAAACACCCTTGTTGAATATCCTTTTCCAGCACCGGCAATCTGCCGGGGTTATTTTTTCGTCCTGATTCCTGACGAAAAAAGCGCTTAACAATTCGGTCCTCCAGCGAATGAAACGAAATCACCGCCAGACGGCCGTTACTCGCCAGGCAATTAACCGCCTGCTGCAATCCTTTTTTCACCTCTTCCAGTTCCTGATTAATTTCAATCCGAATCGCCTGAAAACTTCGGGTTGCAGGATGCTTATGCTTTTCCCTGAATGGCACAGCATTTTCAATCAACTGAGCCAATTGCCGGGTTGTTTCCAAAGAGTGTTCCGCCCGCTCGTCAATAATTGCTTTGGCTATTCGCCTGGCAAAACGCTCTTCCCCATATTCAAACAACACCTTAACCAGCTGTTTTTCTTCAACCTGCTGCAGCCATTCGGCCGCACTGATTCCTGTATTGGCATCCATGCGCATATCCAACGGCCCGTCCTGCATAAAACTGAACCCTCGTTCAGGATTATCCAGCTGCGGTGACGAAACCCCTAAATCCATTAAAATACCGTCAAGCTTTTCGCCTTCCAGATGCTCATCAACAATCTGCTGCAAATCTGAAAATCGCGCCTGATACAAGGAAAAGCGACTGTCTTTCAGCAACTCCTGTGCAACAGCAGATTTAATGGCTTCTTCATCCCTGTCTATCGCCAACAACCGGCCCTTATCTCCCAGTAAATTCAAAATGCCCTGGCTATGCCCTCCGCGACCAAAAGTACAGTCCAGATAAATACCGTCAGGACGGATTTTTAGCGCGGACAGGCATTCATGATATAAAACCGGTAAATGTTCCATGTCAGGCTGCATCAAAAGGACAAAGAGTCCAGAATTTCCCGCCCTTCACTGTCGCCCCCTTCAAACCAGGCATTCTGCTTGGCCTGCCATGCGGCGTCATTCCAGATTTCAAATTTATTAAGTTGCCCCAACAACCGGACATTTTTTTCCAGCTTGGCATAATCCCTTAGCGTTTCATGAATCAATAAGCGCCCCTGCTTGTCCATTTCACATTCCTGCGCATTCCCTATCAGCATTCGGCGAAGATTACCGGCCAATTTATGCAATGTAGGCAATTTACTAATGGTCTGCTCCAGGCGCTCCCATTCGGGTAACGGATAAAGCCATAAGCAACCTGGCTCACCCCCGCCTTTCTCATCTACAGCCACGGTCACTACCATTTGCCGGTCACAGCAATCTTGCAATTCCTCCCGATAACGGGTTGGAACCGTAATACGCCCTTTGGCGTCTAAATTGATTGCACTGCTACCTCGAAACAAAAATCGACCTCAATAACCCCAAAATTCCCTTTTTTTCCACTTTACATCATTTTCAATCCACTATAGTTTTCAATCAGTCTTTAGTCAAGGTTCCCTAAATGCAAAATTCTTGCTTTTCGGACAATGACTTATATACATCCCGGCCACATATTTATTCGCTGTTTTTTTACAACAGTGAATCTATTGTGCTATCAAAAAGTTAGTTAATTAATTTGATGCATTTTGTCAGCCAGACGCAACAATAAAAAAGAGAGGATTTTTTTGCTTTTTCAAACAGGAAGGTCATTAATTTTCCGCAATATTTGCCTGTGTATTGCAAATCAAATACAGGCAAAAAAAGATATGCAACCAGGGAAATGAGAACTGGAAAACTAAAATAAAAAATAAAACGTGATGAACATCACAACTCTAACAAAAAACTTACGCCTTATTCAGCAAATATTAAGTATTTTGTGCTACGGCCTGTCGGAAACAGAAAATGAAAATCCCGCCTCTGCGAGAAAAAAGGAAGTGAGCTGGCCTGTAAGCCGGGTTCTGTCTTGAACAGCCATTCATCTAGGCTGCAGGTCACCCTGCAGCTCAAGCAATCTACCCAGGAACTGCGCGGGCAACGCATATGCTCCTCTATTTGATCTTGCTCCGGGTGGGGTTTACCCTGCCACTGCTGTTACCAGCAGCGCGGTGCGCTCTTACCGACACCTTTTCACCCTTACCCCTCGCCTGCAATCTGAAGATTCCAAGTGAGAGGCGGTATATTTTCTGCGGCACTTTCCGTAGGCTTGCGCCTCCCAGGCGTTACCTGGCACCCTGCCCTGTGGAGCCCGGACTTTCCTCCACTCCATTTTCAATGGAATAGCGACTGCTCGGCCAGCTCAGTGAACATTATACCCTAATATGGGCCTAGCTTTCATCTTGTTGTTGCGCCATATCCAAGGCTGCCTGATACAAGCGTTTTTTTCGTTGCCCGGTTAATTCAACCGCCATGGCTACAGCCGTTTTTAACGGGCACTCTTTTAATAGAATCTGCAGAACTTTCTTTTCATCATCCGTGATTCCCTCCTGGTTTTTACTTTCTTTAACCCCTTCGACGATGACGACAAACTCGCCTTTACGCATATTGGCATCTTCTTCCACCTGTGCCAGAATTTTCTTGATTGGCCCTTTTATAATGGTTTCATGCAATTTGGTCAGCTCCCTTGCCAAGACAACCTCCCGGTCATCCTCAATAACTTCAGCCATATCCTGCAGACAAGACAATATTCTGTGACTGGACTCATAAAAAGCCCAGGTTGAGCACTCCGTTAATTTTTCAGTAAAAAACTGTTTTCTTGCAGAATGCGTGCGCGGCAAAAAACCTTCAAAAGTAAACCGGTTCATCGGCAATCCCGCTACCGACAAAGCGGCTATTAACGCGCACGCCCCCGGAACCGGAGAAACGGGCAAATCATGCTCCCGGGCCAGCTTGACCAGTGGCATTCCCGGATCACTTAACAAGGGCGTTCCCGCATCAGAAACCAGCGCAATTGTTTGCCCTTGCTGAAGCATTTGAATCAATCTGGGCGCCTGTTTTTCTTCATTATGCTGATGCAGGGAAATAACCGGTTTCGATATGCCATAATGTTGCAACAGCATTTTAATGTGGCGGGTGTCTTCTGCCGCAATCAAATCAACCTGCCGAAGAATCTCCTCCGCTCTATGACTAAAATCCGCCAGATTTCCTATAGGCGTTGCAACAACATACAGCTTTCCCACTTGATTCTGTTTTTCCGGTTTCACAATTTATCCCTGTTTGAAGTACACTAATGCAGCGCTATTTTTAATTAATCACTGTAGCGGCCTGATTTTTCAGCCGTTATAAGAAATTTTATCCAAGAAAATTGTCGCCACACACGAGCCAGACTTGCATGATTTAATAGGTTTATTATGACCCCACATTTTCTTTCTTCCAGCCTGTTAGCCGCCTGCTTTTTATCGGCCTGTACGGCAACAACCTCGGGTAACAGACCCTATATCGAGCAACAAAACCAGGCTGATATTTTTATGGATAACGGGCAAACCAAAGAAGCTGCCCGATTGTACCAGAATCTGGCAAAAAGCAATCCTCGCCAACAAAATCAGTTTCGACTGTTAGCGGCTGAAGCAATGATAAAATCGGGTGAAATCGAGCGCGCAAAACAGTATCTGAATAAAATCACCCCGGCCTCCTTATCATACCCCCAACAAAATCAGCTGAAACTGCTCCAGGCTCAAATCACACTCAGCTATGGCAATGCTGAGCAGGCTTTGGAAATGTTAGAGCAAATCAGCGTTGATCCCTTACAGGCCCATCAGCAAAAACAATATTTTCATGCATTAGCCTTTGCCAAGGCTCTGTCAGGCGATATGCTGGGCAGCGTAAAAGCCCGAATTCATCTGGGGAGATTGCTGCAGCAACCGGAACAGATAGCAAAAAATAACACCGCTATACTGGAAACCCTGCTTCGACTTCCCAGACAGCATTTAATCCCTGATTCTTCACCTTATCCTGACACTTTCACCGGCTGGCTGGAGCTTGCCAGCCTGATAAAGCAATATTCAAACAAGCCTGAATTATTAACCCAGGCTCTGGAACAATGGCAATGGAATTATCCTGATCACCCGGCCAACAATAATAGCTTTATTGAGCAATACCTGGCTAAATCCCGTAAAATTTTGAATCAGCCCGCCACTATTGCCGTATTTCTTCCTGAGTCCGGCCCCTACAAAAGAGTCGCTGCAGCCATTAAAACCGGTTTACTCGCTGCTTATTCCAGACTTGAAGAAACATCCGCACAACCCGCGCTTCAGTTTTATGACAGCGCCGCCGAAAACCCGGCCACCTTATATAATCGAGCCATAAGCAATGGCGCAGAACTGATTTTAGGGCCATTAGCCAAAGACAATATCAACCAGTTAGCCAGTCTCGGCGAACTGCCCATCCCCGTCCTTGCGCTTAACCATGTTGATCAGCTCTACCAGGACAATCTGTTTCAATTTGGCTTGAGTCCACTTGATGATGCCGCCCAAATAACCGCCAAGTCCCGCATGGAAGGTCATGACAAAGCCCTGTTGCTCACTCCGGAAACACATTCCGGTTCCCGTATTGCCCGCTATATCACGGATGCATGGCAGCAACAGGACGGCACCCTGCTGGAAAATCAGTCCTATAATCCCAAAGCATACGATTTTTCAGCACCGATAAAAAAAATACTCAATCTGGACGAAAGTGAGGCCCGGTTCCGGCAGTTACAACGGACTGTCAACCGGAGTATTTCTTTTACCCCAAGACGCCGCACAGACGTTAACAGTATTTTTATTGAAGCCAGACCCGCAAACGGTCGTTCTCTCAATCCTCAGCTAAAGTTTTATCACGCAGCTGATATCCCTGTTTATGCCACGTCCCACATCTATACAGGACAGGCAAACCCCAGACGTGATGGCGACCTGAACGGTATTACCTTTTGTGATATCCCATGGATTTTTCAGGACTTTTATCAGGGCAATTTGACGCTGACTGACTTGATGAGTCAAGGCCAGTCTATCCCCAAAAAATATTGGCGCTTGATTGCCTTAGGTATTGACGCCTACAGTCTGATTCCCTATCTGAATGAAATGTCCAGCAATGCTTATCCCGGCGCAACAGGAAAGCTGATGTTAAATGGTGAAAATCGCATCACCCGACAGTTGGTCTGCGCCCGCTTCGTAAATGGCTCTCCGGTGGCTGAGGGATATATCCAAAGCGACCCGACCACCCCGACAGAGATGAATATTTTTTATGAGGAATAAAACCGCTCATCTTGACTCCGGTAATCAGGCCGAACAACAGGCGCTGTTATTTTTGCAAGACAAGGGACTGAAACTGGTCGAAAAAAATTATCGTTGCCGCTCCGGTGAACTTGACCTGATTATGCAGGACAAATCCAGCCTGGTCATTGTTGAAGTACGTTTCAGGCAATCGGAAAAATTTGGCGGCGCCCTGGAAAGCGTTACAGCGAAAAAACAATCCCGTATCATATCGGCCACCGAACATTATATAATGACAAAGCAGATTAATACCGGCATACGTTTTGACGTTATTGCCATTTCTGGTAACCATCAAATCCAATGGATACAAAATGCATTTCAACCCTAGCCTATGAGTTTGCAAGACAGAATCATCAGCCATTTTTCAGACAGTATCCAGGCCCAGCAGGATACCCTGTCAACATTAAACGAACTGATTGAGTTCGCATCACAGCGTATTGTTGAGACACTGATCAACGATAAAAAAGTGTTAAGCTGTGGCAATGGCGGCTCCTCAGGGAATGCCCAGCATTTCTCCACACTGATGCTGAACCGCTACGAAAGGGAGCGGCCTTCGCTTCCCGCTATTGCCCTGAACACTGATATTCTGACAATCACCTCAATTGCCAATGACTATCATTTTGATGATATTTTTGCCAAACAACTCAGAGCATTAGGCCAGGAAAATGATACCCTGCTGTGCTACAGCACCAGCGGCAATTCGGCCAATATTATCAAGGCGGTAGCCGTAGCCCACGAAAGAAATATGCCGGTCATTGCCCTGACCGGGCAGGATGGCGGCACCCTGGCCGGTATATTAAATGAGTCTGACCTTGAAATAAGAGTCCCCTCCGATTCAACACCCCGCATCCAGGAGATACATTTACTGATTACCCACTGTCTTTGCGACCTGATTGATCATCAGCTTTTTGGTGGCTAGTCAAACAACGGATTGAATTAGAGCACTTCAGAATTTAAGAAAATAATAACACCCGAATAGATATGAAAAAATTACTCCTGCTGATACCTCTGCTGATGAGCAACAATGCCTGCACCACGGTGGCCACCGGTGCGGCAGAAGCCAGCGGATTATCCCTGTTACACGACCGCCGCACCAGCGAACAACTGCTTCGGGATGAACGCATTGAAATCAATGCCGGAATAGAACTGAACTCCGATGATGACATCCGCAAAAATGCTCATTTCAATGTCACTTCCTATAATGGCATTGTCCTGGTAACCGGCGAGGCTCCCAGCAGCGAATTGCGTGACAAAATCATTAATATTGTCAGAACGATTCCCGGTGTCAGGATGGTTCACAATGAACTGCGTATTGCCCAGCCCAGCAGTCTTGGCAGCCGCAGTCAGGACACACTGATTACCACCAAAGTTAAATCAGCACTGAGTGAAATCAGAAACCTGCCGGGATTTGATGCCACCCGTGTCAAAGTGGTGACAGAAAACGGTGTCGTCTACCTGATGGGGTTAGTTCACAAAAACGAAGCCTTTGTTGCAACTGAAACAGCCCGAAGAGTCAGCGATGTCAAACAGGTAGTCAAGATTTTTGAATATATTGATGATATCGGTGAATAAACCTGCAGTATTTATTTATTCTGTCTTTGCTTAAGTTGTCTTATTGTTTTTTTAGCCTTTTCGACCCGTGCTTCGGCTAGTCTTGCCCGCGCTAGAGCTTCCTGATATTTTTCTTTCAGACGCTTTATTTCTGATTTTGATTGTTTGGGCTCAATCCTGAGCGGACTAAACTGGCCTGTTCTTTTTTCTCTCACAGACAAGGCTCTCACTGTCTGCACTTGCGGTGTTACTTGTGCATCTGGTAACTGCTTGTTGATTTTTGTATCGCCCTTCGGGGAAGCCACTTTTCCAGAATCGGGTTTCTTCCTGGCTGGCTTTGATATTTTCCGATAAGCCCTCCCGGAGACTCCATCGATGACGTCCTGCAAGTCCCATGCAACAAGCATTTTTTCGGCAGGTTGCTCTGCTACCCCTGCCTGTGCCGCACTGATTATCGAAAAATTTAAATGTGTAAGCTCTACTGACTCATTCTGAGGAGTGCTATAAGCAATCCCTTGTGCTGTGATTAACGAGGTAATTAATGCGGGAGCCGCTATTCCAAGCTCAAATAACTTAAAGGGTTTTTGTTCATCCTCATGCAAATAGGCCACAAAGCCACCAACGATAAATAAAATAATATACCGAAGCGTAAATCCGATGATATTTCCAGTTGTCAGATTAGCCTGGTTATCTAATGCCGCCCCGATATCGACTGCCAAAAACGATACCAATACTGGCATTAATGCACCGCCACCACCCAATAAAAAACGTTTATGCGATGTCATCGTTCCCTCCTTTTA
>CAYLNS010000012.1:13837-27390 GCA_964385115.1 uncultured Methylomarinum sp. | reverse complement strand
AGGGAAAAGTCACTGCGTAACATCAGCTACTTTAAATAAATTTTCCAGTGCAATCCGTGCATTTTTGTATAATCAAAGATATTTAAAACTGATACCTATTCAATATATGCAATCACAGCCGTTCCAGACCATTGGCATTACGGGCAAACCGAATGATCCGAGTATAGCCGACACACTTAATAAAATATGCCGATTTTTAACCGAGCGGGGTTATAGCGTCATTCTGGATCGACGGTGTGCAAAATTTGTATCGACCGACCAATTCTCAAGTTTCAGCCTGGACAATCTGGGCAAACACTGTGATGTTGCCATTGCCGTGGGGGGAGACGGCACTTTTCTGGCCGCAGCCAGGGCTATTGTTAATGATGACATTCCATTAATCGGCGTCAACCTTGGAAGACTCGGCTTTCTGGTCGACATTTCACCTGCACAACTATCCTGCAAACTGGATAAAATTCTTAAAGGCCACTACCGGGCTGAAAAAAGAACACTGCTTCGAACCAAAATAATCCGCGATGGCCAGATTATTCATGAAGAAACCGCAGTGAATGAAGTCGTTATCCATCGCTGGGTTACGCCCAGTATGATCGAAATCATCACCCGTATTGATGACGTGCCCTTTAACACCCAACGTTCAGACGGCTTGATTATTGCCACCCCAACCGGCTCAACCGCCTATGCTCTATCCGCCGGCGGCCCGATTATTCATCCGGCTTTAAAAGCTTTGGTTCTGGTTCCACTCAATCCACACACACTCTCCAACCGGCCTGTCGTTATTGGCGAAGATTCTGAAATCGAAATCCGTTTCAGCCAGACCAAGGAAATCAATGCTCAGGTAACCTGCGATCACCTGGCAATTCCGGATGTCAAGATCAGTGATAAAATACTGATAAAAAAGGAAGCCCGGCAATTAACCATTCTTCATCCCGAAGATCATGATTTTTACAATATATTAAGAGAGAAGCTCAACTGGAGTACCGGATACCATATATAATACCGGCTACTGAATCTTGCATTTATTGACCCCAACATGCTGACCAACATCAACATACTTAACCTGGCTATCGTCAAACAACTGGATCTTGACATTGATAAAGGCATGTCTGTGCTAACGGGTGAAACCGGTGCAGGAAAATCGATACTACTCACCGCCCTTGGCCTGGCTCTGGGTGAGCGCGCCGACTCCGGGCTGATTCGTCCCGGCAGCAAAAAAGCGGAAATCAATATTGAATTTGATTTAAACGATGCCCCTCTGGCCAGACAATGGCTGGAAGAAAACGACTTATCTGATAATGAACAATGTCTGATACGCCGGGTTGTAAATCTAGACGGCCGTTCTAAAGCCTGGATTAACAACCGCCCGGTCACTCTGCAAACGCTCCAACAACTCAGCCGCCTGCTGGTGGAAATTCATGGACAACATGCACACCTGACACTCTTGGGCAGTGAAGAACAACGCCGCCTGCTGGATGACTTTGGAAAAAATCACAGTCTGCTGCAACAAATTAACCTTGTTTATCAGAAATGGCATCAGACCGACAGCGAATTACAGGCATTAATCAAGGCCAGCACCGACCAGACCGAACGTGAAGAATTATTACGCTACCAGCTTGAGGAACTGGAACAACTGGATCTTGAAAATTTTGATTTCAAATCATTATCAGAAGAACACAATAAACTGGGCAACCTTGAGCAGATTTTAGCCCAGGGCCAGCAACAAATGGATATTCTGTATGAGAATGATCAGCTTTCTTTAAACCAATTACTGGGGCAATCCAGTCACGCGCTCAATGAGCTGAGTCAATACTCAAGCGAGCTGACTGAAATTGCTGGATTACTGGAAGAATCGCAAATTCAGGTTAGCGAGGCCGCTCACCAGTTACGCCGGTTTCTGGACAGTCAGGAAGCCGACCCGGAACGCTTGAACTGGCTGGACAGCCAAATCAGCCTGATTCTTGATTTAAGCCGCAAACACCACTGTGAACCGGAAAAACTCCCTGAAATTGCTGATAAACTGGCTCATGAGCTCAATAATCTGACACATAGCTCTGAGCGTATTGAACAACTGCAAAAAGACAGCCAGCAACACAAACAACACTATTTTGAACTGGCTGATCAGTTATCTGAACAACGCCGGCAGCAAGCCCGCAAGCTGTCCACTCAGATTACCGATATGATTCACGAACTGGGCATGCCACATGGAGAGTTTTTAGTCACGGTGACGACAAAACAAAGCCAGAAGCCTATGCCAAATGGAATTGATCAGATTGAATTCATGATAAGCGCCAACCCCGGGCTGCCGCCAAAACCACTGGCAAAAGTCGCCTCAGGCGGTGAATTATCGCGTATCAGCCTGGCCATTCAAGTCACAACCAGTACCGATAAAACCACTCCGACAATGATATTTGATGAAGTGGACTCCGGCATTGGCGGCGGAATTGCCGAAGTGGTCGGCAAAAAAATGCGCCAGCTCAGTCATAATCGTCAGGTATTATGTGTCACCCATTTACCCCAGGTGGCATCGCAGGCCCATCAGCATTTATTTGTCAGCAAAAATAATCAGAGCGAGGAAATCACCACTTCCTCTGTCCGCTTGTTGACGGATGATGAACGGGTTACCGAAATTGCCCGCATGCTGGGTGGAATCCAGATTACCGAAAATACCCTTGCCCATGCCCGGGAAATGCTATCGATCGGAGACCATTAAATCATGCTGCGTTTACCCGCCGAATGGGAGCCACAATCTGCTGTTATGATTGCATGGCCTCACCCGTCAGGAGACTTTGAAAATTTAACCGATGTTGAACTCAGTTATACCGCTATTGCTCACACAGTGAGTCAATTCCAGCCATTACTGATTCTTTGTAAAGATGTCCGACATCAACAGCATATACAGAGTTTACTGAAGCAGGCGCAAAATATTGTTTTTATTCAAGCAGAATATAACGATATCTGGCTTAGGGATACGGTCTTTTTAACAGTCGAAGACAGCCAGGGCGCAAAACTGCTGAATTTTAAATTCAATGGCTGGGGTCATAAATATCCCCATGCAGCAGATAACGCCCTGAATCATACGCTGCTACACCATCCCGTCTTTAAACATTGTCGACACAGTAATATTGATTTTGTACTGGAAGGCGGCAGTATTGAATCCGATGGACAAGGCAGCCTGTTAACGACCGAAAACTGCCTGCTTAACCCTAACCGGAACCCGGATTATCAACAACAGGATATTACCCAGCTTCTGCAAAAATATCTGGGCGTTAATCATCTCCTCTGGTTAAAACAAAACCACCTGGCCGGTGATGATACAGACGCTCATATCGACACTCTGGCCCGTTTTTGTAATCCCGACACCATTGCCTATAGCAGTTGCCACGATCAAAACGATATTCACTTTGCCGGTCTGCAAAATATGAAATTGCAACTGGAATCGTTCAGAAACAAAGCCGGTAATCAATATAATCTGCTTGAATTGCCGCTACCTGAAGCAATTTTTGACGCTCAGGGTCAACGACTCCCAGCCAATTATGCAAATTTTCTTATTATCAATAATGCTGTGTTAATTCCCAGCTATGACGATGCAATGGATGACGTTGCCCGACAGCAATTGCAGAATGCCTTTCCTGATCGCCAGATTATTTCAATCCCCTGCCGCCCTTTGGTGCAGCAATATGGCAGTCTGCATTGCATGGGTATGCAATTTCCCGCCACGTTGGAGCTTAGTCTATGAAAGATATAGTTGTCTGTGCGATTCAACAGGCCTGCAACCTGGACAAGCAGGCCAATCTGGATTATTCCATCAGCCAGATTCAGCAAGCCGCCAGTCATCGGGCGGATATTGTCGTTTTACCCGAATTACACAGCGGCCCTTATTTTTGTCAGACCGAAGATCCTGAAGTATTTCAACAGGCCGAACCAATACCCGGTCCGACCACCGAATTACTCTGCAAAACTGCCAGACAAAATCAAATTATTATTATTGCCACCCTGTTCGAAAAAAGAGCACCGGGGCTTTACCATAATACTGCCGTTATTATTGATAAAAATGGCAGCATTGCCGGACGTTACCGAAAAATGCATATTCCGGATGATCCCGGTTATTATGAAAAATTTTATTTCACCCCGGGTGATTTGGGATTTACACCTGTTGAAACCTCCGTTGGTAAATTAGGCGTATTAATATGCTGGGATCAATGGTATCCAGAAGCCGCCCGGCTGATGAGTCTGGCCGGTGCTGAAATATTAATTTACCCGACAGCTATCGGCTGGGACCCGAAAGACAGTCCCGAAGAAAAACAACGACAAACTGATGCCTGGATAACGATTCAACGCAGCCACGCGATAGCTAATGGCATACCGGTTATCAGCTGCAATCGTATTGGTTATGAAGCCTCGCCTGACAATCAATCCGGGATTGAATTCTGGGGAAACAGTTTTATTGCCGGACCGCAAGGGGAAATACTGTGCCAGGCCAATAACAAAGAAAATAAGTTACTTATTCAGACAATAAGCCAGAAAAGAGTCACACAGGTCAGGAATATCTGGCCGTTTTTCCGTGACAGGAGAATTGATGCTTTTGACAATCTGAATAAACGATTTATCGATTGAACGGAAAACGTGGGAAAGACCGCCCGACCGATAACTGTGGAAGCCCCCACAACATATTTAACTCACCAAGAATTATTAAATATCTGTTGCTTGCGAAAGAAACTCAGATGCCAGAAGTAACTAATGGCGACCGCTGGAATAACTGCCGGATATTAATCCATTACGCCGAATTGCCACAGCAAAGCCAGATAACCTGTTATCAGCTGATACAGGTTATCTGATATTCAAGCCCAATAAACGTTTATTTACTGGATTTCAAATTCCGCCTTATCATGCCCTTTTTCAATTAAAGCCTGCATCCATTTTGGCGCTACACCGCGTCCGGTCCATGTTTGCGTAGGATCATCCGGATTCCGATATTTTGGTGGAACCTTAACACCTTTACGGGTTGAAGACTTGGTATCATCCTGTATAACAACATTCACACCAATTGAAGCCGCCAATTCTTTAATCTGTGCTATGACTTCTTTCCGTTTACTTTCCTGTTTTTGCTTTAATGCCTTTGCGGCATTATCAATCAGGGCTTGTAATTCGTGTTCAGAAAGATTCATATATTCGGTCATAATATCCTCGTAAAATTAAAAAAAATGTCATAAATATAATATCATAACTATAAAAAAATAAATATTATATTTTTTAAATAACATTAAATTCTACACGACTGAGGACATTATTATCAGTGTCCACTAACCTTACTTTCCAGTGACCTCTTTTTGAATAAGGTATTAATTTACTGGTAGCCGCTCTCCAGTGCCTGCCAATAATATTAAGCTTACGTCTGAATATTAATTGATTATTCCAATACCATTCATGAAAAAGCACCTTACCTTTCATGTTATTGATTTCGGTAAAATAATAAACACCCACTGCTTTATTCTTATCGGCAATAATGTCCCCTGTCACTAAATCAACAGGTTCCTTTTCCTTTAAGTTAAATGCCAGAACAGCACGACTTATTCGGTTATCATAAATACTCGCTTTATTCTGAATACTCTTTTTGTCTGCTATTTCAGGCGGATGTTTCTTTTCGTCAGAATTCATATTATTTTTCTCCGGGCTGACCGTTTCCTTTGCAACAGGTTTTTCTGCACGCCGCAATTCCACCCGGCTTTCCACCTGACTTTCCACTGGGTTTTTCTTCGCAGATAACTCCATGCTCTCGGTCTCGGTTTTTTTATCCAGCAACAGAAAAATTACTCCCGCCATAAAAACCAAAACACAAAACAGAACTATCATAATTCGTTTGATATTCCATTCGGTCATCATTTCCGGCTCGGCCGGTTCTGTTTTCAGTTTGTCATAATTGACTTTTATCACTATTTTCTTTTTAGCCATTTTGTAAGAGTGCAGTAAGCAGTTGTAAATTTTTTTCAAGCATCGAATACTATGACTTGGTAATATACCACTTTAGGCCTACTATTAAATATATCGCACGCTAAAAACGGAACTGCGCATGAGTCTAGTCAAAATGTTTCAGGAAACTTCTGCTTTGTATGGCAGTAATGCCAGCTATGTGGAAGATCTTTATGAACAATACCTGGAAAACCCTGATTCTGTCCCCGAAAGCTGGCAAAAACGATTCAGTCAGCTTCAGGATCAACAAAAAAGCGATATTCCTCACAGTCCCATTGTTGAACGCTTTGAACAGTTAGCCATCAGCTCACCCGGACGACTGGCCAAGCTGCAGGGCTTTACCGAGGTCAGTGTTAAAAAACAATCGGCTGTCGCCCGACTGATTAATCAATATCGCGTCAAGGGACATCAGATAGCCGATAACAACCCTCTCGGTAAAGACATACAAATCCCTGCCGACCTGGAGCCGGCCTATTACGGACTGGCCGAACCGGATATGGACACCCTTTTCCACACTGGTAACCTCTATGGTAAAGACCGCAGAACCTTGCGGGATATAATCAGCACTTTAAAAAACATCTACTGCGGCAGTATCGGCACCGAATATATGCATATTGTCGATACCGATTCCAAGCGCTGGATTCAAAACAAACTGGAAAGCTGCCGCCCCGGGCTGTCTAATGCAGAAGACAAGCGCTGGCTGCTGCATCTTCTGACAGCGGCTGAAGGGATTGAAAAGCACTTACATACCAAATATGTCGGCCAGAAACGCTTCTCGCTGGAGGGCGGGGAATCTCTGATTCCTATTCTTGATGAGCTGACACAACAAATCGGTAAAAACCAGGGTAAGGAACTGGTTATCGGCATGGCGCATCGCGGCCGGCTCAATGTTCTGGTCAATATTCTGGGCAAAAGCCCTGCCGCCCTGTTTGGTGAATTTGAAGGCACACATGTTTCATCGCCCGGTGCATTAACGGGTGACGTCAAATATCACATGGGCTTTTCTTCCAATATTGAAACACCCGGAGGCCCCATCCATGTCACCCTGGCATTCAACCCGTCTCATCTTGAGATTATCGACCCGGTGGTTGAAGGTTCTGTCAAAGCCCGCCAGGACAGACGCGGCAAAGGCAGTATTGATGAAGTGATACCCATTTTGATTCATGGAGACGCTTCATTTGCCGGACAAGGGGTGGTAATGGAAACCCTGAACATGTCGGAAACCCGCGCCTTCTCGACCGGCGGTACCGTCCATATCGTTATTAACAACCAAATCGGTTTTACCACCAGCAATCCTTTTGATGCCCGTTCCACGCTTTATTGCACCGATGTAGCCAATATGATTCAGACGCCGGTTTTTCATGTCAATGGCGACGATCCTGAAGCAGTTTTGTTTGTAACACAACTGGCGTTGGAATATCGCATGCGCTTTAACGAGGATGTGGTCATAGACCTGATTTGTTATCGGCGGCGCGGTCATAATGAAGCGGACGAACCCTCTGTCACTCAACCGGTCATGTACCGGATTATTCAGAATCACCCGACTACCCGGCAAATTTATGCTCAAAAGCTGATTGAGGAAAACATTCTCACGGAAGAACAAGCCCGGCAGATGGAAGAGGATTATCAGGATAAACTGGACCGGGAAGAAGTCGTTTCCCGGCCCATTCTTGACAGCACCAGTTATTCCTATACCAGCCAATGGGAGCAGTTCCTGAATTGCCAATGGGATACGCCAGCTGATACCCGTGTAGCACTGGAAAGAATCCGTTTCTGTAATGATAAATTGCAATGCCTGCCCACCGGTTTTGAACTACACCCCAGAGTCGCAAAAATCATGGAAAACCGCAATAAAATGGCGGCAGGCGCCATGCCATTAGACTGGGGATTTGCCGAAAACATGGCTTATGCCACTTTATTACTGGAAAATTATGAAGTCCGCTTAACCGGCCAGGATGTTGGCCGCGGCACCTTCTTTCATCGCCACGCCATTGTTTATAATCAGATTAACGGCGAACCCTACATCCCGCTGAAACATCTGGATGAAAACCAGGCCAGAGCGCAAATCTTTGATTCCCTGTTATCGGAAGAAGGCGTTTTGGGTTTTGAATATGGTTACAGCTCGACAACACCTGACAAGCTGGTTATCTGGGAAGCCCAGTTCGGTGATTTTGCTAATGGCGCGCAAGTGGTTATTGACCAGTTTATCAGCTCAGGCGAAACCAAGTGGGGACGTTTAAGCGGTCTGGTCATGCTGTTACCCCATGGCTGCGAAGGCCAGGGCCCCGAGCACTCATCCGCTCGCCTGGAACGTTATCTACAGCTTTGCGCCGATCAGAATATACAAGTCTGTTACCCAACGACCCCGGCGCAGATTTTTCATCTGTTACGCCGTCAGCTGATTCGCAAATACCGCAAACCTCTGATCGTCATGAGCCCGAAAAGCCTGCTACGGCATAAGCTTGCTGTTTCCACACTGGAAGATTTGACCAATGGCCAATTTGAAACGGTTCTTGATGAAAGCGATGACATCAATAAAAAAGAGGTGACCCGCCTGATTCTTTGCAGCGGAAAAATTTATTATGATTTACTGGAAGTCCGCAGACGGGATGAGCTGAAACATATAGCCCTTATCAGGATAGAGCAGCTTTATCCATTTCCGGCTGAAACATTTAAAAAAACCATTAATCAATATTCCAATGTACAGGACATCATCTGGTGTCAGGAAGAACCCAAAAACCAGGGCGCCTGGTATCAGAGCAAACACCATTTTTACAATAATCTGGATCGTGACATTACCATCCATTATGTCGGTCGCCCGCCTTCAGCTGCCCCGGCTGTAGGAAGCTTTAAAACGCATATACAAGAACAACGTGCTGTTGTAGATACAGCATTATATGGAACCAACTTAGGAAACAACAATGAGTCATGAAATTCTGGTCCCGGACCTGCCCGAATCGGTTGCTGATGCCACCCTGGTTGCCTGGCACAAAAAACCCGGTGATTTAATCCATAAAAATGATAATCTGGTCGATCTTGAAACCGATAAAGTTGTTCTCGAAGTTCCGGCCCCGGTATCCGGCAAACTGATTAAAATTCTTAAAGAAAACGGTTCGACCGTTACCAGCGGTGAGGTTCTCGCCATTATGGAAGAACAGGAAATTTCCAGCCCTGAAGATTCCACGGACAAAACGCCAAGCGAGGTTACTGAAGATATTCCGTTAAGCCCGGCCGTCAGACGCCTGATACAGGAAAATCAACTGGATCCCCATGCTATTTTAGGTTCCGGAAAACATGGCCGGATTTTAAAAAGCGATGTTCTGGACTATCTGGAAAAACAAAAGCAGCAGCATCAACAAGAACAATCAGGCGACAATGATGAGCGCGAAAGCCAGGCTGAAGCCGTTGAATTTTCCACTCCGGTTTCATCGCCGCTACGCCCTGAACAACGGGTGCCCATGACCCGCTTACGGGCAAAAATTGCTGAGCGTTTATTACAGGCCCAGCAAAATGCCGCCATGCTGACAACTTTTAATGAAGTGGATATGCAAGCTGTCATTA
Source organism: uncultured Methylomarinum sp. (assembly GCA_964385115.1). Taxonomy (GTDB): domain Bacteria; phylum Pseudomonadota; class Gammaproteobacteria; order Methylococcales; family Methylomonadaceae; genus Methylomarinum. The sequence continues at coordinate 17,865 of CAYLNS010000012.1, read as the reverse complement.
ATTTGCGCAAACAATACAAAGACCGCTTTGAAGAGAAGCACCAGGTCAAACTGGGCTTCATGTCCTTTTTTGTCAAAGCCGCCATTGAAGCCTTAAAACGCTTTCCCGCCATCAACGCATCCATCGATGGGCAGGACATCATCTACCACGGCTATTATGATATAGGCATTGCCATTTCAGCACCGCGCGGTCTGCTGGTACCTGTTATCCGCGATGCGGATCAGCTGGATTTTGCCGGTATCGAAAAAAGTATCTCTGATTTTGGCCAAAAAGCCCGCAACAATGCTATCAGTGTTGAAGATTTAACCGGCGGGACCTTTACCATCACCAATGGGGGAATTTTCGGCTCAATGCTATCCACCCCTATTCTTAATCCGCCACAATGTGCTATTTTGGGCATGCATGCCATCAAAGAAAGACCGGTGGTCGAGAATGGTGAAATCGTCATTCGCCCTATCATGTATCTGGCTTTATCCTATGATCACCGCCTTGTCGATGGCAAAGAAGCGGTGCAATTTCTCGGAACGATAAAAGAATGCCTGGAAGCTCCTGCTCACTTACTACTCAATATATAAGTTATGGAAACTCCACATTATGACGTCATTGTGATTGGAGCCGGCCCCGCCGGTTATTCGGCTGCTATCAGAGCCGCTCAACTGGGCCTGAAAACAGCCAGTATTGATTACTGGCAAGACAATAATGGTAATTCCAGCCTGGGAGGCACCTTTATCAATGCCGGCTGCATCGCATCCCTGTCATTACTGGAATCCGCCAAACTTTTTCATTTACTGAATACCGATATTGAGCAACACGGCATCCAAATTGATAATCTCTCTGTTGATATCGGCAAAATCATTGAGCGTAAACGCAAAGTCACCCACACCCTCAGCCAGCAAATCAAACAAATCTTTGATGAACTGAAAATTGACTGTATTCATGCTCGCGGCAAATTGATTGCCAAAAACCAGGTAAAAATAAGCCCGGTAAATGATGAGCCTGAATCCATCCTGGAAGCCGAACACATCATTCTGGCGACCGGTTCAAAACCCACCCAACTTCCCTGCGCGCCTCACTGTAAAAAATTGATTATTGATATCAATCAGGCTCTGGAACTGGAAGAAATTCCCGAAAAACTGGGATTTATCGGCGCCGGTATCATCGGTCTGGAAATCGGTGAAATATGGAACAAACTGGGCTCAGAAGTCATTATGCTGGAAGCCCAGGAAAACTTTCTGAACGCACCTGATCAACAGATTGCCCAGGAAGCCTATTTATTATTTTGCAAACAAGGCCTGGACATCCGCTTAGGCGCCCGGGTCCTGTCCACACAAACCGCCGACAATAAAGTGATTGTCGAATATGAAGATGCAGAAGGCAAACACACACTGCACCTGGATAAATTAATCGTTGCATCCGGCAGACAGCCTAATTCAGAAAAGCTGGCTGCGGATGAAATCGACTTGTTACTGGATGAAAGTGGCTTTGTACATGTCGATGAAAATTGCGCCACCAATATTCCCGGCGTCTATGCCATTGGTGACCTGACTTTGCTAGGCCCGATGCTCGCCCATAAAGGGATTGAAGAAGGCGCTTTTGTCGCCGAACACATTGCTGACGTTCACACGCCCATCAATTACGACACTATCCCCAGCGTGATTTATACCGACCCTGAAATAGCCTGGGTCGGACAAACCGAGCAGGCCCTAAAAGCAAAGGGCGTTGATTATAAAACCGGAATCTTTCCATTTAAGGCATCCCCCCGGGCGCAATCCAAAGGAAAAACCGATGGCCTGGTCAAAATCATCAGTCATGCAGATACCGACACAATCCTGGGCGTACATATCATCGGCGCCGAAGCTTCTGAACTGATTGCTGAAGCCGTGATTGCCATGGAGTTTTCAGCCAGTGCAGAAGACCTTGCCCGTACCATTCATGCGCATCCAACATTGTCCGAAACATTGCACGAAGCAGCCTTATCCATTGCCGGCAGATCGATTCACTTACCCAAAAAACTTAGCCATTAACCCAGGTCGTATGCGTTTTTCCATTATTCCCGTTACCCCTTATCAACAAAACTGCAGCTTACTAATCTGCGAACAAACACATAAAACAGCTATTGTTGATCCCGGTGGCGATATTGATTTGATTGTGCAGCAATTAAAACAGGAAAATGCCCAGCCCGAATGTATCCTGGTCACCCACGGACATCTTGATCATATCGGCGGCGTGACGGAACTCTCGGAGCGGCTGAACTTACCCATCTTCGGCCCGCACAAAGAAGATGAATTCTGGATACAGGCGCTGGAAGAGCAATGCCGAATGTTTGGCTTTCCACCCAGCCAGCCCTTTACACCTGATAGGTGGCTTAACGATGGCGACAGCATCCAGTTTGGCGAGCAGACACTGAATGTTATCCATTGTCCTGGACACACACCCGGTCATGTTGTTTTTCACAGTCCCGAAGCCCGGCTTGCAATTGTAGGCGATGTACTTTTTCAAGGTTCAATCGGCCGAACCGATTTCCCAAAAGGCGACTACCAAACCCTCATCAACTCAATCCAACAAAAATTATGGCCCCTGGGTGAAGAAACCGCCTTTATTCCTGGACACGGCCCAATGTCCACATTTGGCGAGGAAATGCGTTCAAATCCTTTTGTTGGACAAAAATAAAAGTAACTGACCCAGCTTATCTTTTACCTGAATCAGTTACCTTCACCGCCAGTAAAAGCAGTATTGCTTAGACCTTGGTATTTTTCTTTCTATACACTAACAGACCACCTAGCCCGCTAAAAAACAAAACAGCTGCCGGTGGAACGGGTACAGCGGAAACCCCCGCCTCACCCGGTAAAGTTCCGAGGTTCAGTCTGGCAGTTCCTGACTCCCGGCTACAGGCGAAAATACCCGAAGAGCACGGTAATGCCTTAAACTTAAATGGAACAGGCTTTCCATCCATCATTGCTGCTACTTGTATATTTGTATTCAAGTCAAAATAGATATCATTTTCAAGATTAAACTGTTGTTTATCACTTTCACTTAACTTGAATTTAACCTGGTCTTTTCCACCAATCTGAGTGAAAAAACCTCCAGTACTATCGTTTACCAAATCGAAAGTGGCTAGCTTTAATCCATCAGTATAAGTACTCGCATCATTTTCATCAGCCTTCGTCCCCAAATCTAAAAAAACTTCCATTTGATTGCCCACACCTGCCACTGAGCGGCCATGTTTAAAAAACAATTGGCCTGTATCAGCCTTATAATCGGTAAATGTACCGGCAATCTGGTAACTCGCTGTCAACTGAATATCTGTTCTTCCGGTTTCAATTTTTGCAAGTCCATCGAGTACAAAATAATCGCCCGGCATAACATAGTTATCATGTTGCTTTATAATTTTTGTATAATTTATCGCTTTAAATGTAAGCGACTGTTTTCCAGCGAGTAATTGCATCAGCGGTGACTCGACAGTGGATGCTTGTATAGAAGTACTACCCAAAAGACCTGCTAACAATAGTAAGGATGTTTGCGTTTTTTTCACTTTGTTTTTCCTTAAAAAAATAAATTGACGAATATTCCATTGAAAACAAAAATCATCGAATTAAAATATTCAAAATTAGTTATATTATTACGCATAACATAACCTAGCTGACTAAATCAGGCGACTACGGTGAGAAATCCATACCTGCTTTGTCAGATGTGATTTTTTCTCTCAAATCAACACAGACACATACAACGAATGAGTATCTCTGAGCAATAACTATAATTTTTGTAAAATGGAACAGAACTCTGTAATAAGAAATAATCAGGTATTTTCTTATTACCAGGAACAATACCCAATGACAGATAGCTTAAGGAATTCTTAAGATTACCTTAAGCAAATATTAACAAGCCTAAACTGAACCTAAACTAAACAGCACATTCAATTCAGTCATCCAAAGAATACCCAAGAGAAAAAATCAGTTTATGCCCCATTCTTCAATAAAGACTTCATAAAAAGCCCTGTTCCGATTAATCGCACCTCTGTTTGAACAGAT
>CAYLNS010000012.1:0-13737 GCA_964385115.1 uncultured Methylomarinum sp. | reverse complement strand
CCAATACGTGAAATAAACAGAGGGCTGGCGCCAAATGCCTGTAGATGCCAGGCGATATTAAATGGCGCTCCACCTAATATTTTCTGGCCATCCGGAAAACAGTCGAATAACACTTCTCCAAAAACAACAATCGGGTTAAATTTTTCTGTCATAACAACAATATGGGTTAAAAGCCGGACAATATCTTCAATTTATCATGAATTGAACCGTTACTGGACAATCCAATTTAATCCCGCTACTGTTAACCTATTTCAACAAGCGACTTGTACGAAACCATGACGACAACTAAATTAAATTGGGGAATTTTGGGTGCAGCCCGTATTAACCAACGCTTAATGCCGGCCATTATTGAAGCTTCCAATAGCAAGCTGGTGGCTGTTGCCAGCCGAAGACCCGGTGCAGCAGCAAATACGCTGGCCCAATATGGCAATGGGCAAACGGATGTCAAAACCTATGATGATCCAGACTTGCTGTTACAAGACCCGGATATTCAGGCTGTTTACCTGCCTATGGCTAACGGTGAGCATGCTTACTGGGCTTTGCGCGCCATAGCACAAGGCAAACATGTATTGTGCGAAAAGCCTTTGGCATTAACCGTCGCCGATATTGAAGCCATTCAACAAGCGGCTGCCAAACACAATGTTAAGGTGATGGAAGGCTTTATGTATCGTTTCCATCCTCAGCATCAGCGAGTCAAGGAAATCATTGATTCTGGAATAATTGGCGAGGTCCGCTGCGTGCGTAGCTGTTTTTCATTTATGATGAAACCGGCCCGGCTTTATCGTCTGGAAAAAGATATTGCCAATGGCGGTGGCGCCATGTGGGATATTGGTTGTTACGCCATCCATACCCTGCGGATGTTTTTTGAGCAGTTACCTCAATCGGCTCTGTCAGTTGCCAAATATATCGACAGTGGCGCTGATATCGGTCAAAGCGGGGTGCTGGATTATGGTGATGGCCGTTTTGCCCAGTTTGAATTCAGTTTTGAACATGCCAGAAGAGCTGAATATGAGGTTATTGGCACAAAAGGCGGATTGAAATGCCATAATGTCTGGCATTTTCCCGGTGTGGATGAAGCGCTTGTTTCCTGGTGGACTGAAGACGGTCAGAATGAGCTGGAAAAACAGCCTGAAGTGAACCATTTCATCCTTGAAATAGAGCATTTTTCCGACTGCGTCTTAAATGATAAAAACCCGGCATTATCCCTTGAAGATGCCAAAGATAATTGCAGAACCATCACCGCCATACTGGAATCCGCCAAAACAGGGCAACGTGTTCAATTATAGATTTTTTGTATTCAAACCTTCAGGAAAATAATATGTCAGACTTTAAAAAATACCGCTGTCTTGAATGCGAACATCTTTATGATGAAGAAAAAGGCGACCCGGATAGCGGCATTGCGCCGGGCACACGCTGGGAAGATATACCGGAAGACTGGGTTTGCCCGGTTTGTGGCGCACCGAAAAGCTTTTTCAAGCAGGTCGACGCTTAAAACCGCATTAAAGCCATTGCCGATATTTGTTATCGACAATGGCTCTGCAATCAATCCTGCTTAACTTCCGCAGTGCTCATGGACTTCACCTTTTCCAGAACTTCCTGGGCATGTCCTTCGTGATTGACGCCATATAAAGCCTCTTCCAATTCGCCGTCTTTATTGATAATAAAAGTGGAACGTACAATTTTCATTTTTTTGACGCCGTCTTTTTCCACTTCCTGCCAGACACCATAGGCTTCACAAATATTACCGTCTACATCCGCCAGTAATTCAACATTCAAATTATATTTATCAATAAATGCCTGATGACTGGCACAATCATCCTTGCTTACACCAATGACCTGAGTATCCTGTTTATCAAATTCATCGGCCAGCGCGGTAAAGTCATTCGCTTCAATCGTGCAACCCGGCGTATCATCCTTAGGATAAAAATACAAAACGATGGTTTTATTGCCTAAATAATCATTTAAGGAGACTAATTGTTTGTTTTGATTATGGGCTCTGAAGAATGGAGCAGGATCATTTTTATTTAACATTGGGCTCTCCCCTGTTGAAGATTGTCAGTGAGTTGAGTCTATCGGATTTCACTTTGACAGACTATTACCAGAATCCACCCTATCAATGTGGATACAGTCTTAGATTGAACCATAAAACCTGAGTAAAATACCAGGTTTTTATTTCACCATAAATTCACAGACTCGCTGTTTATTCACGATTCTGAGTAACGCATGGTTAACTTATTGGTTTTTTGAGTAAAGTAGAAATAACATACGCCTTTGTGGCTACTCACTCATTGAGAACGATTTGCTCAAATCTTTGCCAAAAACAGCTTGTTTTTTCAACAAAAATCACTTTACATTTGCCAATCTATCCACACCCGGTTGTAGATTTTCTTTATATACGTTTGTTGCAACACAAATGTCTTAGAAAAATCAACAATAATCGCTAACTATATGATAAATAAATAATTTAGCAAAGAGTTCAATTTTTATACAATTTAACACAACTGTAATAAACTCAAGCGATAGAGGCTGTTTTAAGCATATAATCCACAGACTTATCCACAGCTTTTGTGCACAACTGTTTTTTGATTTATTTTTCCTGAGGTTACAAAAAGTCAAGCCTGAAAATCAATTAATCGTATTTTAGATACTTAAAACGGGGATCATCCGGCGTACCTTGTAGCGCACCATTTTCCTTACCTGGTTGCCACATAATCACCTCTTCTATCTTGCGGGCCAGTTCAAAATCCTTATCGGTAATCCCTTTCGCTGCATGATTCATCAACTTAACAATGACAAACGCATAAGACACGGTTAAATCAGGATGATGAAATGCTGCTTCCGCCAAATGGCCAATGGTATTGACCACCATTAAGGTTGATTTCCAGCCACTGGTTTTATATTTTCGTCGAATCCAGCCATTCTCATAATACCAATGAGGCAGTTCCTGTTTTAATCGCTGGATAATTTCTTCATCCTCATAGGTTTTTTCGTCTTCTTTTTCACGCCAACTCATCAGCTTTCTCCTGGAAAAATTAACATCTTGGTTTAAAGAATATGTAAGACACACAAAAAGCCCACTTTATCCCATCTAAATGACCCGCGAGCGACTGAATATACAAAGATAAATATTCGAATTACGAAAAGTTTATCAATTCTCGTAACAAAGCGGTTGCATAGCTACCAGATGGCAGACTGAAATTTAACAACCATTCATCCGTATTTAATTGACTGGCCTGGAGTCCGGCAGGAAGCACCCTCATGGCCCGACGTTCAGCCTTGAGCCCCGCTTGCTGCAACCCTTCAGTTAATTCAGGATAACGGGCTAAAACAGCTTGCTCCAGGGCCCCGGCCTCTGTATTTTCAGCGATTTCTCCAACCCCATACAGCATAGCCGTTGGATGGATATCACCCTGCTGACAGCGTTGTTCAAGCGAATCATCAATTCCTTCCAGCGAAAAAACACTGTGTGTCGCATTTAACTGGCAAAAATCTCCATCCATCAGCCGGTTCCAGCGTTCAAGACGTATTCGTTCAGCCAGAATCTGGTTAAAAAGCCAGGAACGCACAGCTGATAAATAGATACTGCGCTGCTGCCTTTTAACCCGTTTCCCCTGAAATACTGCTAACGCTTTATTGATATTCTGTCCATTATGACCAAATCTCTGCTCGGCAAAATAATTGGGAAATCCCTTGAGTTTAATTTGCTCCAGCTGTTGCTTGAAAAGCGAGATATCACCCTGCCAGTTTTTAATGGCAATGCTGAAATGATTGGCTTTTATTGCACCATGCTTAAGTTTTCTAACATGTCTGATGGCCTGCAACACCCGAATAGACTCGGTTTCAAGATTTTTCCAATCCATATCCGCCTGCCCTGGCAGCCAGATACTAAACCATTGAATGGTGCGGGCGTGCCGATCTTTTAAACCGGCATACCCAATATCCCGTTGTCTGACGCCGGCAAAACGGGCCAAATGTCTGATGACAAATTCGGTATTTTCGCCCTGCTTTTCAATCTTCAGAAAAACATGCTCGCCGCTGCCTTGCGGCACAAAACTGAGCTGTTCTTCAACCTGAAAATCATCCGCACTGAGTTTAATCTGCCCTGTTCCCGCCGGGCCGCCATACGCATAAGGCCAAACCGGAAGTTGATAATCCATTTATTTTTCGATGAGCACAACGGCCTGAACCGCTATACCTTCCTTACGGCCTTCAAATCCCAGTTTTTCTGTGGTGGTTGCCTTTACATTGATAAACTCACGTTCAACATTTAAATCTCTGGCAATATTCTGACACATGGCTTCAATATGCGGAGCCATTTTTGGCGCCTGTGCAATAATCGTTATATCAGCATTAATCAGCCGATAGCCTTTTTCTTGAACAATATTATATACATATCGCAGTAAAACCCGGCTGTCGGCCCCTTTAAATTCAGGATCGGTATCTGGAAAATGCTTGCCAATATCCCCTAATGCGGCAGCCCCCAACAAGGCATCACATAAAGCATGCAACACCACATCCCCATCAGAATGCGCTTCCAGCCCCTTTTCATAATCAATTTTTACACCGCCCAGAATGACCTCGCCATCCTCTTTAAAACGATGCACATCGTACCCTTGCCCTACTCTAATCATTGTTGCTCCATATAAAATTGTGCCAAAGCCAAATCTTCGGGCCGGGTGATTTTAATATTATCAGGCCGGCCTTCTACAATCTGTGGCTGATAGCCTTTTAATTCCAAAGCACTGGCCTCATCAGTAATGGCAGCATTGCCTTCTGCTTCAAGCAAAGCCTCTGTTAACATTCCCAGACGGAACATTTGTGGTGTCAATGCCCGCCAAATACGGCTTCGGTCCACACTGCCAATAATCTTGTCCTGCTCGACAGTCTTGAGGGTATCGTGTGAAGGCAGGGCTAAAATGCCTCCGACCTCATGCTCATTTAATTTATGCAATAAAAGATGAATATCCGCTGTGGTCAAACAAGGCCTGGCCGCATCATGCACTAATACCCAGTCATCATCACCCGCTTGAGCAGGCAGGCTTTTCAATGCCGATAAAACCGAATCCGAACGCTCCTTACCGCCGGCAGCGGTAATTATATCTGGATGTTTGCTGATATCCAGCCCGGGCCAGTAAGGGTCTTCAACCGAAATAGCCACCGCAATGGCCGAAAAGACTTTCGCCGATAATAAACGACTCAGGGTATTTTCGATGACGGTTTTTCCCGCCAGGGGTAAATACTGTTTGGGCCTGTCTGCCTGCATTCTTTTGCCGACACCGGCAGCCGGCACAACTGCCCAGATATTGTTTTGACTGTTCACTCTAATACCTGAAAAAAAGTTTCATTTTCCTTAATCATACCCAAATCATACCGCGCTCTTTCCTCAATTGCTTCCTTGCCTTTACGTAAATCCTTAACTTCTGCATAAAGGGCATCATTACGTTGTTTTTTTTGCTGAATATCTTGCTGTAAGCTATGCAAACGCTGCTGATATTCCTGAATTTTCCAGACACTGGCATCCCCTATCCACAACCGGTATTGCAGTTGCAGTACAATCAGGGCAAGAACTAGCATAAAAATTTTAAATCCCATCGATTCACCTGCCTGGATAATTCATCCAATATTATTAAATATCAGTCAGTTACGGAATGAGTGACGGGTATTAAATACTCAATACCCTGAAGAGTTACCTTATATTTAACAAATAGATTTACCATAAAACAAACAGGGCGGTTCCGCCATTGCCGAACCGCCCTGAATTATCCCGCTTAACTCTGTTGTTTGTTACAACATTTTAAAAGCACTGGCACCGGCATAAACGGCTTTTTCGCCCAGCTCATCTTCAATTTTCATCAAACGGTTGTATTTGGCGACACGATCAGAACGACTTAAAGAACCCGTCTTAATCTGTCCTGTTCCGGTGGCAACAACCAAATCAGCAATCGTAGTATCTTCTGTTTCTCCCGAACGATGAGAAACAACAGCCGAATAATCTGCTGCTTTTGCCATGTTAATCGCTGCCAATGTTTCCGTTAAGGTTCCAATCTGATTCACTTTAATCAGGATAGAGTTGGCAATACCTTTATCAATTCCTTCTTTCAGGATTTTAGGGTTGGTAACAAATAAATCATCACCGACCAGCTGAATTTTGTCGCCCAGTTTTTCGGTATGTGTTTTCCAGCCATCCCAGTCATTTTCATCCATGCCGTCTTCAATGGAAATAATTGGATATTTTTCCACCCATTCAACAAAGAAATCAGTCATTTGATTAGAATCAAAACTTCTGCCTTCTGAGCTCAGGACATATTTTCCATCTTTAAAATATTCGGAACTGGCTGCATCCATGCCTAAATAAATGTCTTCACCCGCTTTATAACCTGCATTGGCAATAGCTTCCAGAATCACTTCAATCGCTTCTTCATTTGAAGACAGGTTAGGGGCAAAACCACCTTCATCACCGACTGTTGTCGCCAGACCTTTACCTTTTAAGACTTTTGCCAGATGATGAAAAACTTCCGCACCGTAACGAATCGCTTCACGGAAATTAGGAGCGCCGACGGGTAAAATCATGAATTCCTGTAAATCCACGCTGTTATCAGCATGTGAACCGCCATTGATGATATTCATCATCGGTACCGGCAAAATGAATTCATCAGAAGTATTCAAATAACGATATAAAGGTACATTACCTTCCTGAGCCGCCGCATGAGCTGCTGCCATGGAAACGCCCAAAATAGCATTGGCACCCAGACGACCTTTGTTCTCAGTACCATCCAGTTCAATCATTTTCTGATCCAACGCCGCCTGATCAGTGGCATTCATACCCATTACAGCGGCACGGATTTCTGTGTTGATATTTTCAACCGCTTTCAGAACACCCTTGCCCAGGTAACGGGATTTATCGCCATCACGTAATTCAATTGCTTCACGCTCGCCCGTTGATGCACCGGAAGGCACCATTGCGCTGCCGATAACACCTGAAGCCAGTCTGACTTCCGCTTCAACGGTAGGGTTTCCCCGTGAATCCAGAACTTCTCTTGCTTTAACGTCTACTATTTCAGCCATGCTTAGTCAATCCTTATAAAGTTGTTTCAATCAGGCTGTTTGCTTTTACAGCCTGGTCTATGGTTAATAAAACTTCTAATAATTCTTTCATGCGGTGCAACGGCCAGGAATTAGGCCCATCACTCAAGGCCTCTTCCGGCTTGGGATGTGTTTCCATAAAAATACCGGCAATCCCGACGGCGACAGCAGCCCTCGCCAAAACAGGAACATGCTCCCGCTGCCCGCCCGAGCAGGTACCCTGCCCGCCCGGTAACTGCACGGAATGCGTGGCATCAAACACTACAGGGCAACCGGTATCTCTCATCACGGCCAAAGAACGCATATCAGACACCAGATTATTATAGCCAAAAGAAACACCACGTTCGCAAACCATAATCTGCTCATTTCCTGTCGCTCTGGCCTTTTCAGCAACATGAACCATATCCCATGGCGCCATAAACTGGCCTTTTTTGATATTGACCGGCTTACCCTGCGATGCAACCGCCTGTATAAAATTAGTCTGTCTGCATAAAAAAGCCGGTGTCTGCATAACATCAACCACAGCCGCCACTTCATTTAACGGCGTATCTTCGTGCACATCGGTTAACACTGGTACATTTAATTGTTGCTTTACAGTTTCCAGAATTTGCAAACCCTTTTCCAGCCCAGGACCCCGAAAACTTTTATGCGACGAACGATTGGCCTTATCAAAAGATGATTTGTAAATAAAAGGGATATTCAGTTCATCAGTAATTTCTTTTAATCGGCCTGCCACATCCAGCGTCATTTGTTCACTTTCAATCACACAGGTGCCAGCAATCAGAAAAAACGGCTGATCTAGCCCGGCTTCGAAGTTGCATAATTTCATTTTTTACTCTCTTTATGATATTTAGCGGCTGCCTGAACAAAACCGGAAAATAATGGATGGCCCTTGCGCGGCGTCGAGGTGAATTCAGGATGAAACTGACACGCCAGAAACCAGGGATGATCCGGTATTTCAATCACTTCAACCAGTCGCCCGTCTATCGATTTGCCTGAAAATTTAAGCCCGGCCTTTTCAAACTGCTCTAAATAATGGTTATTAAATTCATAACGATGACGATGGCGTTCATTAATCACATCTTTCTGATAGGTTTGATAGGCTAGTGAATCAGGCGACAGGCGACATTTTTGTGCGCCCAGCCTCATGGTACCGCCCAAATCAGACTCTTCGTTACGGGTTTCAAGCTGTCCTGCTTCTGTCTGCCACTCGGTAATCAAACCAATTACAGGATGGAGAGAGTCGGGTAAAAATTCGGTACTATGCGCACCTTCCAGACCGACAACATTACGCGCAAACTCAATCACTGCCGACTGCATTCCGAGGCAAATTCCCAGATAAGGAATATTATTTTCCCGGGCAAACCGCACCGTTGCAATTTTACCTTCCACTCCCCGCTCACCAAAACCACCAGGAACCAGAATGGCATCCAGTCCTTTCAGTGGTGCCACCCCCTGTTCTTCAATGATTTCCGAATCAATGTACTGGAGATTGACTTTATGGCGGGTATGAATACCTGCATGTATCAAGGCTTCGTTTAAGGATTTATAGGCATCGACATGTTCAACATATTTGCCGACAATGGCAATATTGACCTCGTCGGTGGGATGAAACAAACCATCAACCACATCTTCCCATTCGCTTAAATCAGCTTTGGGCACATCCAGTCGTAATTTATCAACAACAATATCATCCAGCCCTTGTTCATTCAGCAGCAACGGAATCCGGTAAATTGTGTCCGCATCAATTGCCGAAATAACCGCCTTTTCATTAACATTGGTAAACAAGGCGATTTTAGCCCGTTCGCTGGCTGGAATCGCCTGTTCCGAACGGCAAATCAGAATATCCGGCTGAATGCCGATGGTTCTGAGTTCTTTAACTGAATGCTGGGTCGGTTTGGTCTTGATTTCACCCGCCGAACGGATATAGGGCACCAGCGTCAAATGAATAAAAATGGCTCTGTCATGCCCTAACTCCACACCAATCTGGCGAATGGCTTCCAGAAAAGGCAACGATTCAATATCGCCCACGGTACCGCCTACTTCAATAATGGCGACATCCATACCTTCGGCACTGGCATACACACGCCGTTTGATTTCGTCAGTAATATGTGGAATAACCTGAACCGTAGCCCCCAGATATTCACCTTTTCGTTCCCGGCGCAGCACTTCCTCGTAAACCTGGCCAGTAGTAAAATTGTTTTTCTTGGACATGGTGGTTTTTAAAAAGCGCTCGTAATGGCCCAAATCCAAATCGGTTTCCGCCCCGTCTTCGGTTACAAACACTTCGCCATGCTGGAACGGACTCATCGTGCCCGGATCCACATTGATATATGGGTCAAGCTTGGTCATCGTGACTTTGAGTCCGCGATCTTCAAGAATGGCCGCCAAAGAGGATGCGGCTATTCCCTTACCCAGAGAAGAAACCACTCCGCCAGTGATAAATATGTATTTTGTCATAAAATATCGATTAGCCCACTGTATCCAAGACAGGTTAAATAAACCGTATATTTTACCATTTATCTGGATTTTTTTCTGGAAAATTCCCGCACTTCCAACTGATAACAGTCCTCACCCGACTCACAATAAACTTCACTGCTGATGCAAAAGCCGGCCACCGCCGCCAACTGTCCATCCAAATACAACAATGGCACCGAATCACGCAACCACGGCGGCACCCCCCATTCCTGAAACAGTTTTTTCAGACTATGATGACCTTTTCTGCCGGGTAATGCTATTTTTTCCCCGCCCTGACGAAAACGCACCGTCACCGATGCCGCTTGCCATTTCGCCACTGGAATCCCCTGTGTGTCTTTTAACAGTATCAGACAATCGCCATTTTCCAGCGTGAGCTTCAGCGACTCATCCGGCCAGACATATTCAGAGCGGCTGTTGCCACGACTATCAGGAATCAGAAAAAGTCGATTCTGATAACGCCGTATCTGATGATTCTGAGTACATATCAAAGGATTGGCATCGCTGCGAGCGGCAATCATTTCTGTTAAAACAGCTTCAACGACTGCGGTACTGGGATATTTTAAACCGACTGCCTGAAACCAACGGCGAATCAACTGGACCTGCTCTTCCGTAGAAAATTGTTGAAACAACTGCAAATCAATTGAATCATCCGGCTGAATAATTTTTGCAAGATTTTGCTCAGTCTGCTGTTTAATCCAGCCAGAAACCGAACCACAATGTCGTGCTGTTCTGGCTACAGTTTTATCCAATCCCGGCCAGCGCTTTTTTAATATAGGAATAACCTGATGTCGTAGAAAATTCCGGTCAAAATCCAAACTGCTATTGCTGGGATCTTCAATCCAGCGTAATTGATGTTGTTTGGCATAGTGCTGAAGTGTCTGCAAGGATATATCCAAAAAAGGCCTTAGCAACACGCCATCACCTAAAGACATACTTTGCGGCATGGCTGCCAGGCCTTCCACACCCGCCCCCCGGCACAATTGCAACAAAACCGTCTCCAGCTGATCATCGCGGTGCTGAGCAACCAGCAACACATCACTTTGATGCAATAATGTTCTAAACGCGCCATAGCGTACCTCACGCGCCGCCTCTTCCGGGCTTTGCCCGGCTTCAGGCCGGGCATCCACTTTTATTTCCTTAAAATGCACACCTGCTTCTGTCGCAACCTTATAACAATGCCGCGCCCAATCATCCGCTTCCGCCTGCAAGCCATGATGCACATGGACCGCCGTCACCTTATCGCGATATTGACTAAAAGCTGCCAGATGCAACAACACATGCGAATCCATGCCACCGCTGTAGCCAATGTAAATCTGACCGACTGCATCCGATAATAAATTATCTATTAGTGATGAATTGAGTTTATTAGCCATCAAACCAGTAACAGAAATAAAAAAAGCCGATAAAATCGGCTTTTTCAACTCCAATCAGCATGAAGTCTATTTAACCGGCTCTTCAATATAAGAACCATAACGCATAATACGCTGATACCGTTTTTCCAGTAATCCTTCCATATCGTTGGCTTCTTCTTTTAGCTCATCCAGATGCCGCAGCAATGCTTCGCGCAAATTCAGTGCTGTTTTTTGAAAATCGCGGTGACCGCCGCCAATGGGTTCTCTCACCACCTCATCCAAAAAGCCCTGTTCTCTGACCCGGTCAGAAGTAATTCCCATCGCTTCGGCCGCCAATTGTGATTTGTCTGCACTTTTCCATAAAATTGAGGCACAGCCTTCTGGCGAAATGACCGCATAAGTACTGTATTCCATCATAATCAATCGATCGCCGACACCAATTGCCAAGGCGCCGCCAGAACCCCCTTCGCCAATCACCGTACAAATAACCGGAGTTTTTAGCTTGGACATTTCAAACAGATTCCGTGCAATTGCCTCACTCTGCCCGCGCTCTTCGGCACCAATCCCCGGATAAGCCCCGGGGGTATCAATCAAACAAATCACCGGCAACTTAAATCGCTCGGCCATTTTCATCATGCGCAAAGCTTTGCGATACCCTTCGGGACGCGGCATACCGAAATTCCGGTAGATTTTTTCCTTGGTATCCCGACCTTTCTGATGCCCAATCACCATGATTGGCTGACCTTCAAGTCGCGCCAAGCCACAGACAATAGCCGGATCATCTGCATAAGCCCTATCACCATGCAATTCGTGAAAATCAGTGAACATCAGATCAATATAATCCAGCGTATAGGGCCGCCCCGGATGTCTGGATAACTGAGAAATCTGCCAATCGCTCAAATCCGAAAAAATAGATTCGGTCAGCATTTCACATTTCTGCTCAAGCTGCTTTAAGGTATCGGAAATATTGATATCGTTATCAATTTCAACATTACGAAGCTCTTCAATCTTCGCTTCCAGTTCAGCAATGGGCTGTTCAAAATCTAAAAACTTTAAATCCATATGATTTTTTCAGGAAATTAGTGGGATTGCGGTAATTCTATAGAAAAACTCGGGGTTTTTCTAACATATTTCGTTTATTCAACGGATGTTACGCGCTTCGATAATTTTAACCCTATATTACGCATGCCTGACATCAGTTAAATATTGGAAAAGAAGCGTTCTTTCTTTCATCAACCAACAGCTCTGCAGACTGCGGTACAATAACCACTTTTAAGATTCACGGTTTTGATGATGGAGCTGTTTTCAGATCCGAATAATGATTTCCAGCCTTTGGCTTCGCGTATGCGCCCGCGCAGTCTGGATGAATTTACCGGGCAGCAACATTTGCTGGAATTGGGGAAGCCACTGCGCACGGCAATTGAAAATGGCGCTTTGCATTCGCTGGTTTTCTGGGGACCGCCCGGTGTGGGAAAAACCACGCTGGCCAAAATTATTGCCCAGTCTTCCCGAGCTCATTTGATTGAATTATCGGCGGTTCTGGCCGGGGTAAAGGAAATCAGAGCAGCGGTTAACGATGCGAAAAACCTGAAAGCCAGCCAGGGCACTGAAACCATTTTATTTATCGATGAAATTCACCGCTTTTCAAAAAGCCAACAGGATTCCTTACTGGCCCCGGTTGAAGATGGCTCCATCACCTTATTCGGCGCAACCACCGAAAATCCCTCGTTTGAACTTAATAATGCCCTGCTATCCCGGTTACGTGTCTATGTGTTACGTAGCCTGGAATACAGTGATTTAATCAGTCTGTTAAAAAAGACCCTTCAGGATGAGGAACGCGGGCTGGGTAAAGATGATTTTCAAATCAGTGATGATATTATCGAGTTGATTGCAAAATCTGCTGATGGCGATGCCCGTCGTTGTCTGAATATTTTACAAATCTGTGCGGATTTAAGCGAAACACAGAATGGCAAACAAGTTATTTCCCGTGCCGTGCTGGATGAGGTTTTACTGGGCCAACTAAACCGTTTTGATAACAAAGGGGATATGTTTTATGACCAGATTTCAGCTTTGCATAAATCGGTCAGAGGCACCAACCCCGATGGCGCTCTTTACTGGTTTACCCGCATGATTGATGGCGGTTGTGACCCGTTATACATTGCCCGCAGGCTGATTCGCATGGCTTCTGAAGATATTGGTAATGCTGATCCACGCGCCTTGCAAATCAGCATGGATGCCTGCAATGCCTTTGAAAGACTGGGCAGCCCGGAGGGAGAGCTGGCATTGGCTCAGGCGGTTGTTTATCTGGCTTGTGCACCAAAAAGCAATGCTGTGTATGTGGCTTACAAGGCAGCGATGTCTGATGCCAAAAATAGCGGCTCATTGGATGTCCCTGTACATCTGAAAAATGCCCCGACCAAGCTGATGAAATCATTAGGGCATGGAAAAGATTACCGTTATGCTCACAATGAAGAAGACGCCTATGCCGCTGGAGAAACTTATTTACCTGAAGCCTTACAGGACAGCCGCTATTATTTTCCGGTGGAGCGCGGCCTTGAAATCAAAATAAAACAAAAACTTGATTACCTGCATTCAAAAGATCTTGAAAGCAAAGGACAAAAATCCTGAATGAAAGTCTGGTATAGTTAAAGATTTTCAGGCGGAGTTTCGCAAACACTCTTCCCATTTAAAAGATTCTTATTCCATGTACCTGCGGGTATACATACAGAATATTTCGAAACGGATATGGGTTCCCGCCGAAACCAACACCGTCATGAAGTCAAGAACATTTGTAAATGTTGGGTTTCGTTCCTCAACCCAACCT
>CAYLNS010000011.1:0-27524 GCA_964385115.1 uncultured Methylomarinum sp. | reverse complement strand
AAGTAACTGATATTAAATATATTTTCTCTTTTCAAAACGCTGAGTAGTTGCAAGTGTATTTAGGCGAGTGTTTAAGGTGCCCAGTATAGTTCGACGGGAACTTTATTTTGTTTTAATACTGCCCGAACCGGCATGTCTTCAACGGGGCCCTCTTGTAGTGCATTGCGGAAAACAGCCAGTTTTTCATCCCCGGTCAATAAAATTATCAGCCTTTTTGACTGTAACAGGCCATTGAGCGTCAAGGTCAGGCGTTCAGTATTCTCGCCGGTCACATTACTTTGTTTGGCCAGAATAGCGGCTGTCAGCTGTTGGTTATCTTCAGATAAGGCTTCTGTCAGGCCTTGTGCATGAGGAAATAATGACGCGGTATGGCCATCATTTCCCATGCCCAGAATGGATATGGTAAAAGGTCTGGGGAGTTTTCGGTATTGTGCTTCGGTTTCTGGCTGCCCTTGTTCAGCGGTTTCCGCGCTGTTTTTCATGCCAGTGAACGGGGTATTAGCTGCTTTATTAATCAGTAAAGTTTTTTTAATCAGCGCGGCATTGCTGGCCTCGTGAGATTCATCCACCCAGCGTTCATCAACCAGTGCAACGTGTATCTTATCCCAGTCAAGCTCGGCTTGAGATAATGCCTGATACAGCGGCGCCGGCGTGCTGCCACCTGAAACCATAAAGCAGGCTGTGCCTTTGTCGTTAAGGTCTTTGTCCAGGTGTCTTTGGCAGGCAAGAGACAAGGCATTGAATAGCTCTTCTCTGGTTTTAAATAAGAATTGTTTAACCATAGGTAATCCTGTTTATTGATTAAGCTTCCCAGGCGCGGCCATCGCGAGCTAAAAGGGCGTCAGAGCTGATTGGGCCCCATGTGCCGGCGGGATAGCGGTGGGTTTCGGTATTTGATTTGGACCAGGCTGTCTGGATGGAGTCTATCCATGCCCAGGCCTGTTCTATTTCTTTACGGCTCAGGAACAGGGTAGGGTTGCCCCGCAGGGCTTCCAGAATTAATTTTTCATAGCCACCAAAAAGACTGTCTTTCTTAAAGCTTTCAGAGAAACTCAAGTCCAGGCGGGTTTTTTGTAATTTGATATCTCCATCAATGCCTGGAATTTTATTCAGTATTTCAATTTCAATGCCTTCGTTTGGCTGCAGATGAATAATGAGTTTGTTCGGGGGCAGCTGTCTGAAGCTGTCTTTGAAAATGTTGTGCGGTAGTTGTTTAAAATAAACGACGATTTCTGTGCGTTTATAGTTCATGCGTTTACCGGTTCGTAAATAGAACGGCACGCCGGCCCAGCGCCAGTTATCAATATCGACCCGCAGGGCAACAAATGTTTCGGTGTCACTGTTTTTGTTGGCACCGTCTTCTTCAAGATAGCCTGGAACCGGTGTTGCTTTGTGAAAGCCTTGTCCATATTGCCCTCTGACGGTTGTTTGTTCAACGTTATTGGCGGTAATCGGGCGCAAAGCCTGTAATACTTTGATTTTTTCACTGCGAATGCTTTTGGCCTCCAGGTTGATAGGGGGCTCCATGGCCACAAAGGTCAGAATCTGCAGTAAATGGTTTTGCAGCATGTCACGTAACTGGCCGGTATGATCAAAATATTCCCAGCGGCCTTCAATGCCAACATCCTCTGCTACGGTAATCTGGATATGGTCGATGCTGCTGTGATCCCAGTTGGTGGTGAATAATGAGTTGGCAAAGCGTAGAGCCAGCAGGTTAAGAACGGTTTCTTTGCCGAGATAATGATCAATCCGAAAAATTTGATCTTCATTAAACACTTCGGCCACTACGTCATTAATTTCTATGCAGGACTGAAGATCATGGCCAATGGGTTTCTCCATGACAATACGGGCTTGTGGCGTCAGGATTCCTGATTTTTGCAAGCCATGGCAAATGTCTTTGAACAGGAACGGGGATACCGCGAAATAATTCACCAGGATGCGTTGTTTTGAATCAACTGCTTGCTTTAGTTTTTGATATTGATCATGCCGGGTTAAATCAATTTGCAAGTAAAACAAGCGTTGTGAAAAACGTTGCCATAATTCGTCATCTATCGCGTCATTCAGAAATTTTGTCAGACTGTTGTGCGCAATTTCAATAAAGTCTTGCCGGGTTTTTTCATAGCGGTCGACGGCTATGATTTGTGTTTCAGGTTCCAGTAACCCCGCTTTTTCCAGTCTGTATAGGGAAATAATCAGTTTCCGGGTTGAAAGATCGCCCAGACCTCCGTAAATAACGAGGTCGCATGGATTGTAGGATTTGTTCGATGGCATTATGATATTCAGGTTAAGTTGAGAAACATAAAGCGTCCGTTCGGTGTTTTATGTTACTGATAAATAATCACGAAACAGGCCATTATAATGATGCTGTAAGGAAGCGACAAGCCAATCGCTATGAAGCTGGATTGTTGTTCTTTTGTAACTGGTTGAATTTACAGTCTGTTTTCTTTTTTTAGAAAGGAATTCAGTTCCGATTGAGTGACCAGTCCGGGACGGGCGCCTGGCTGGGTACAGCATAATGCTCCAGCGGCACTGGCATAATATAAAGTGCTTTGCCAATCCATCTGTCTGACCAGGGCGACAGTAAAGGCGGCATGAAACGCATCACCTGCACCTGTGGTGTCGACAGCATTAACTGAAAAAGCCGGGAGATGCCCTTTGTTTCCCTCTTTTTGCCAGATGAGTCCTTTTTCTCCCAAGGTTATCACGGTCACTGGTGATTTGTGGGCAAGATGGTTTAATGCCTTTTCAGGGCTGTCTGCAAAATGGCGGGCAAATTTCTCGGAACAGACCAGGTAATCGACTTTTTCCATTAACGCCAGCGTGCCTTTATGAACGGAACCTGCGTCCAGAACGCTAGGAATTTTATATTGCCTGCAAAAATCAGCCAGTTTGACTGAAATTTCAGGTTCATGTCCGTCAAATAAAACCGCTTTGCAGGACAGTGAGGAAAAATCCAGGGCATTGGCGCTCAATGGCGTTGTTTGCCCTTTGTAATTAACCAGAGCTCTTTGTCCGTTCGGTTTAACCAGTATTGCTGATAATGGTGTGGGAGATTTTCCTCTGATAAGCAGATGTGTATCTATTTCGGCATCGATAAATTCCTGATAGTGTAATTGTCCATAGATATCCTGTCCCAGATAGCCCGCAAAGCCGGCAGTCAATCCCAGTCTGGAAATGGCTATTGCGGCATTGGCTGCAGGCCCGCCACCGGCGCTTAAGAAATTTTGGGCGAATATTTTTTCGTCGGCCACAGGATGATGGTCAATTTGAAAAACCAAGTCATAGCAGGCGTGGCCCGCACATAAGATATCGAGAGTGAGATTATGATCAGTCATAGGCTCAGGTTAGCATTCATTTCAAAAATGAAGCAAGTGGCAGGTTTTACTGTGGTAGACAGTTGTTCATCGGCGCGTTATGCTGAATCCAATAACAACCAGACAGGAGAGAAAAGATGAAACTGACACCTTCATTGTTGCCGGAAATGATCGAGGCTATTGAGCAGATTATTGAAGAAAATTCTGAGGAAGTGACTGCGCTGGACCAGGAAATTGGTGATGGCGATCATGTCTATAATCTGCAGCGGGGTATTGAGGCTTTAAAGACAAAGCAGGATGAATTGGTTGGTTTATCCTGGCCGGAGGCCTGGAAAAAAATGGGGATGATTGTTATGTCAACCATAGGTGGGGCATCGGGGGCGCTTTATGGCAGTTTTCTGGTTTCCATGAGTAAGGCGGCAAAGGATAAGGACGTGGATGCAAAGGTTTTTGCTGATGCGTTTATGCAGGGTGTCGAATCGGTCAAGAAACACGGACGGGCTGATGTGGGAGAAAAAACCATGTTGGATGTCTGGGTGCCGGTTGCTGAATACTTGCAAAAGGCAGCTCAAGAAGGCCAGGATATAAAGGAATTATTGATTGAGTTGAATCGGGTGGCCGAACAAGGCATGGAGGCGACTCGGGATATGGTGGCGACCAAGGGCCGGGCATCGTTTTTAGGCGAGCGAAGCGTTGGGCATATAGATGCCGGTGCAAAAACAGCTCAGTTGATGATTAAAGCAATTACGGGAGTTATCGAAAAACATCTGTAAATGATAAACAGCAAGTGTTCCTGATGAGAGCAGGAACACTTGTTTGTGCAGTGCTGTCAGCAGCCCCAGCGTAATGCGGCTGTATTGACGGGTGCATCCCAGAGTTTCAGCATATCATCGTCCATCAGTGTCAGGGTAATGGAACATCCGGCCATATCCAGGGATGTGGTGTAATTACCAACCAGAGAGCGGCTAATGGTTACGTCTTTCTTTTCCCAGTGTTGTGCTGCAAGGTCATACATCAGGTGTAACTCAAGAAGGGGGGTTGCCCCGAATCCATTGACATGCAGCAATACTCGCTGACCTTTTTGCGGGTTTAATTCTTCATCAATGGCCTGGACAAGATGAGCAACAATATCATTGGCATTTGTCAGCTTCATGGTTTCACGACCGCGCTCCCCATGAATGCCGACACCCATTTCCATTTCATCCGGGCCCAGTTCAAAGGTGGGTTTGCCAATGGCGGGGACGGTGCAGCTGCTTAATGCCACACCCATAGAGGCCGTGGAGCGAACCACTTTATCTCCAAGTGCTTTACATTCTTCAAGGTTTGCGCCCTGTTCGGCTGCGGCGCCGACAATTTTTTCCACAATCAGGGTGCCTGCAACACCTCGTCTACCGGTGCTGTGGTCCTTGGGCAGAGAAACATCATCGTCTACCAAAACACTGGCATTAGGGCAGTCGAGCATTTCTCCGGCAATTTCAAAATTCATGACATCGCCAGCATAGTTTTTAACAATGAATAGTACCCCGCCACCATTTTCAACTGATTCTGCCGCAGCCATCATCTGATCCGGGGTGGGTGAGGTGAAAATTTGTCCTGGACAGGCAGCATCCAGCATTCCGTATCCGACAAAGCCGGTATGCAGGGGCTCGTGCCCAGAGCCTCCGCCAGATATGATAGCGACTTTGCCGGCTTTGGTTTCAGCATTACGTCGGATAAATGTAGGTTCGGTCGAAAGCTGAACGATATCATTATGGGCTTTGGCAAAGCCTAAGATACTTTCATCCAGTAAAGTGTCGGTTGCATTGATAAATTTTTTCATAATAGGAACTCCGCGGTTTTTTCAGGAGACTGTCAGGATAAGTCTGATTCTACTATGCCAACAGAAAAGCAGTGTTGTTTTTTTATGTTTAAAGAATTTGCTTTACGGGCGCTGAACAAATCAGGTGGGAATTGTTCAGCGCATCCCGAAAAGATAAATGATTTACAAGTTTTTGTTGTTAGCTGAGTTCTTTCAGGCTATGGGTGATTTCCTGGATATCCTGCATGATGAAATCGGGGGAATAGTTAATCTGTTTAATGTCTTCTAAGGTAGATATGCCTGAAAGAACCAGCAGGCTTTTAATGCCGGCATTGACGGCGCCCAGAATATCGGTATCCAATCTGTCGCCAATAGCCAAAGTGTGCTCAGGGGAGGTTCTCAGCTGTTTCATAGCTTGTTGATACATGATGGGTTGAGGTTTGCCTATGATTGTGGGGGGTACTTCTGAGGCGGCTTCCAGTGCGGCCAGAATAGCCCCATTGCCAATGGTTGGGCCTTTTTCAGTCGGTAATGAGGTATCTCCATTGGTGCCGAAAAAATGAGCCCCTGCACGGATGTTGAGCGTAGCTGTAGATAGTTTTTGCCAGGTCAGGTTTCTATCAAGGCCGGATACCACAATATCGGGCGCGCGGTTTTCTTCAGGTGTTTTTATCTGATCTATCTCTGTTAATGTAAAACCATGATTTTTTAATGGATTAATCAGGCCGCTCTCGCCAATTGCAAATATCGAGGTGTTATTGGGTGGGTAGGATTCTGCAAGAAAGTTTGCAGTTGCTATTCCAGAGGTAAGGATTTCCTGAGGATGAATCTGGACACCCATTGAGTCCAGTTTGTGGATATATTGTTCAGTTGTCAAACTGGCATTATTAGTGGCAAGTATGAAATTTAGTCGTTTGTTGCGAAGTGTCTGAAAAAAATCAGTCAAACCGGGAAAAGGACGGTTTCCGTGCCATAACACACCGTCCATATCAATAATCAGAGCTTTAATATTAAAAAAAGGGTTCATGTTGTTGTTAAATGTTATTAAAATGTGATAGTTTCTTGCTATTCACGAGAAGCTGGGTGGCTGGAATAGATGAATCAGCACTTAAGTATATACAAAAAGCCCAGTGGCTGTTTTTGTATGATTCAAGTTGGCTGGTTTTGTTTCAAACCAGATGGAATCAAGTCCTGGCGTCACATGAATAGCTTGGTTTTAAAGAAAAATTAAACATAAATGAGCGCATGTAAAATTGACATTGGACGGTAAACTGATTTAGAGTTCGCAACCAGTAGCGAATTTATGTTTAAACAATAACTGTAACAAACGGAGTATATAACATGGCAATACCATTAATTCAGATGGCTTTAGATTCATTAGATTTTGATGCAACAGTAGCGCTGGCAGATCAAGTCGCGCCGTATGTTGATATTTTTGAAATTGGAACCCCTTGTATTAAATACAACGGACTGAAGCTGGTAGAAGAGTTAAGAGCGAGATTTCCAGAGCATTTATTACTGGTTGACCTGAAGACGATGGACGCAGGTGAATATGAAGCCACTCCATTCTATGCGGCAGGTGCAGATATCTGTACTGTATTGGGCGTATCAGGTATTGCGACAATCGGTGGAGTTATCAAAGCGGCCAAAGCACATAATGCAGAAGTACAGGTTGATTTAATCAATGTTCCAGACAAAGCGGCCTGTGCAAGAGAATCAGCAGCAGCCGGTGCGCAGATTGTGGGTGTACACACAGGATTGGATGCACAGGCAGCCGGTCAGACACCATTTGGTGATTTACAATTAATTGCTGATTTAGGACTGGACGTACGTATTTCAGTTGCGGGTGGCATCAAGCAATCAACCGTACAGCAAGTTGTTGAAGCAGGTGCTGATATTATTGTAGTCGGTGCGGCTATCTACGGTGCAGACTCTCCAGCAGAATCTGCTCGTGAAATTCGCGAACTGGTTGATGCAGCTGCAGTTTAATCTCTTATTGAGATGAATAGGCAGATTGTAAGTTCATAGCTTGTGTTCTTGCGATAAAAAAGGGCGAAATGAGTTATTTCGCCCTTTTTTTCAAATTATTGTAACTATCCCGTGCGTTTAATATTTAACTATCGGTCACTTATTCCTGAAGACACCGTATATACATCCTTGTAGGCTTGGGTGTGACATTCCTGTTGCCTATGCTTCTTCCGCAAGCAACTGGAATAAATAAGGCTGAATAATTGCAAAATATTAAATATAAGTTGGAAAGTACAAAATAACTGATACAAATGTGTCTGAGTGAAAGGGGATACGAATGAAATGGTTTCGACAACAGGATTACGGTAATTTGATTCTTTGTTCTGTTTTCGAAGCTATTTTGTGATGGCTCCTGAGAATGTCAATGTCTGGTTTGTCGGACGTTGTTTTGATATAAATACCAAAGGAGTATTAACAGGTGAAGAAGAATAGTCTAATCAATAATCTGCTAGGATCACTTCCTATTTTTTCCTTTGATGAAAATTCAGGTTCCAGTTCAGAAACAACGGAGCAGTCAGATCAATTGACTGGGGTTGCCAAGTACCTGGATGAAAAAGGTTCTGTGACAGGTGTTGAAAAATACCTGAAAAAACATCCCCATGATCCGGCAACAGGGGTGGCTCGCTATGTTGCTAAGAGAATCGTCTCGAATAAACCTGCTGCAACAGGTGTATCTAAATATATCACCAAGAAATCAGTGCTAGAGCATGATAAGCCGGGTACCAGCAGTGTAGAAAAATATGTTATCAAACAGAGTTTAAAGCCAAAACCTGAGATTACAGGCGTGTCGCTTTACCTGATTCGCCGTAAAAAGGAAGAGCAAGATAAAATACCTGCTACTTCAGTCGGAAAATTTTTGTGGCAGAAAGAAATTGAAATAAAAAAAGCCTTAGCGAAGGAATTAATTGCACGTTATGTCGCCGTGGAAGCCGAGGCCGCTAAAAAAGCAGCGGAGCAACCAGAAGAGACTGAAAAGAAGGTAGAAGAACAAACATTTGATCCTGCGGAAACCGGGGTTGCTCAGTATCTTGCAAGAGTTTCTGTTGAAAAAAATAGAACGGCCACAGGTGTTACCAAGTATGTGGCAAAAAAAATGACGTTTATTCAGTCCATACCTGAAAAAACCAGTGTTGAAAAATATCTGGCAAAACAGGCTGCCTTGCCAAAAGAAGTGCCTACAGGTGTTTCCAGGTATGTCGTTAAAAAAGTGTTGTTAGCCCAGTCCGGGGAGCAAACAACGGGTGTCGATAAATACGTTAATAAAAAAGAACTTCAATTTACTCAAAAGCCTGGCGTCAGCAGTGTAGCAAAATATCTGCTTAGATTATCCATTCTAAAAAAGGATAATAAACCTGAAGTGGTTGAAAATAATGCCATCAATGAAGAGTATAGTGAAGAAGAGCATATTGATTCTGCCACTGGAGTTGAAAAATATCTGGAAAAAAAAGCGGAATTGAGGGTGGAAACGGATGCTGATTTAACTCGTGTAGAAAAATACGTAGCTGAGAAAACAAAAAACATGGCTGGCAAAGAAAAAAAACTGACCAGCGTGGAACGATATTTAAAGAATAAAGCTGCGTAAGGCGTAAATGTTTTTTGATTGTTAAGTGTAATAGTTGTTGCGGGTAGTGTGGAGTTGTTGTTGGTGTTAATTATTCGCAACAGATAAAAATAAGATTTATTGATTTAAAACCTGGGTAATTTAATTTAGTGAATTGAATTTTAAGGTTTATGAAGATGCAAGAAGAATAAATTATAGTTTTGTATGATAAAAGATACAAAATGTAGGCAAAAAACAGTCTTTATACAAAATAGATTGATGCGATATATAGCGCTTAAATCAAGGCGTTAACGATAGGGTGATAGGATTGACAGTACAGCGGTTTCTGTTTTAAAGTTCTTCACTGACAAGTCTGAAACAAAAAATTTATAATTAAATAAAACGGAGTATATAACATGGCAATACCATTAATTCAGATGGCTTTAGATTCATTAGATTTTGATGCAACAGTAGCGCTGGCAGATCAAGTCGCGCCGTATGTTGATATTTTTGAAATTGGAACCCCTTGTATTAAATACAACGGACTGAAGCTGGTAGAAGAGTTAAGAGCGAGATTTCCAGAGCATTTATTACTGGTTGACCTGAAGACGATGGACGCAGGTGAATATGAAGCCACTCCATTCTATGCGGCAGGTGCAGATATCTGTACTGTATTGGGCGTATCAGGTATTGCGACAATCGGTGGAGTTATCAAAGCGGCCAAAGCACATAATGCAGAAGTACAGGTTGATTTAATCAATGTTCCAGACAAAGCGGCCTGTGCAAGAGAATCAGCAGCAGCCGGTGCGCAGATTGTGGGTGTACACACAGGATTGGATGCACAGGCAGCCGGTCAGACACCATTTGGTGATTTACAATTAATTGCTGATTTAGGACTGGACGTACGTATTTCAGTTGCGGGTGGCATCAAGCAATCAACCGTACAGCAAGTTGTTGAAGCAGGTGCTGATATTATTGTAGTCGGTGCGGCTATCTACGGTGCAGACTCTCCAGCAGAATCTGCTCGTGAAATTCGCGAACTGGTTGATGCAGCTGCAGTTTAAAGGAGTCTGGAGATGTGGCAAAAAGAAAATCAGCGATTAGTCATTGATAAAATTTCAGAAATGCTTGATGCAACGGATGAAACCTATGCAGACAAGATGGTCGAAATGTTTGACAATGCCAATCGTATCTTTATTTCAGGTGCCGGCCGATCAAAATTAGTGGGTAATTTTCTGGGTATGCGTTTAATGCATAGTGGATACACGGTTTATATGGTTGGAGAAATCGTGACACCCAGTATTCAGAATGGTGATTTGTTAATTATCATTTCCGGATCAGGTGAAACAGAGCAATTAATCGCTTTTACCAAAAAAGCAAAAGCGGTTGGCGCTAAAGTTATTTTGATTTCATCCAGAAAAGAATCCACAATTGGTGATTTGGCGGATGCAGTTTTTCAGATAGGCAAGGAAGAGCTTTATGACAAAGTGAAAGGGATGCCAATGGGGACGGTATTTGAGTTATCAACACTTTGCTTTTTAGAGGCATTGGTTGCGCATCTGATCTGGGAAAAAGGTATCCCCGAAGAGAAGATGAGAGAAAGACACGCCAATATGGAATAATACTACAAAAACGAGTGGTTTTTTGCCGCTCGTTGTTTAATTCACAGAATATCCAGATTGAAAAGCAGCATGGCTGCTAAAATAAATAAAAATTTAGGAGAAGAACCTTATGGCTTCGCGTCGTAAATTAGCAAATGCAATCCGTGCATTAAGTATGGATGCAGTACAAAAGGCAAAATCCGGTCACCCTGGCGCACCCATGGGAATGGCGGATATTGCAGAAGTTTTATGGAATGATCACTTAAGACATAACCCTAAAGACCCTAAATGGGCAGATAGAGACCGTTTTATTCTATCAAATGGACACGGCTCTATGCTGATTTATTCTTTATTGCACCTGACAGGCTATGATTTGCCAATGGAGCAGTTAAAGTCTTTCCGTCAATTACACTCTCAGTGCGCGGGGCACCCGGAGTATGGTTATGCACCAGGTATTGAAACCACAACTGGTCCATTAGGCCAGGGTATTACCAATGGTGTAGGTTTTGCCATGGCGGAAAAATTAATGGCTCACCAGTTTAATCGTCCAGGACATGAAATTGTTGATCACTATACTTATGTCTTCATGGGAGATGGCTGTCTGATGGAAGGCATTTCTCATGAAGCCTGCTCTTTGGCAGGTACATGGGGATTAGGCAAACTGATTGCATTCTGGGACGATAACAATATTTCGATTGATGGCCATATTGATGGTTGGTATACCGATGATACCGTTAAGCGTTTTGAAGCATATAATTGGCATGTTATATCTGTTGACGGGCATGATCCTGATGCCATTAACCAAGCGATTGAAGAGTCCAAAAAGGTAACTGATAAACCATCTTTAATTTGTTGTAAAACTATTATCGGTTTTGGTTCGCCAAACAAAAGTGGTAGTCATGATTGCCATGGTGCCGCATTGGGTGAAGAAGAAGTTGCATTAACACGTAAAGAGCTGGGCTGGGATTATGAGCCATTTGTTATCCCTGAAGACGTTTATGAAGGCTGGGATGCAACTGCAAAAGGTGAAAAACTGGAAAGTGAGTGGAATGAGAAGTTTGCCGCTTACGAAAAAGAATTTCCAGAAATGGCAGCTGAATTCAAACGCCGTATGGCGGGTGAATTACCTAATAATTGGGAAGCAGCAACAAAAGCACTGATTGCTGATGTAACAGCAAAAAAAGAGAACTTGGCTACCAGACAGGCTTCACAAAAAGTGATTGCTGCTTTGGCGCCTACATTACCTGAATTTATTGGCGGATCAGCTGATTTGACGGGTTCAAACCTGACAAGTTGTGATAGTTTTGAACATGTCAGCGGTAAGAAAATGGGTAATTACATTTCTTACGGGGTACGTGAATTCGGTATGTTTGCAATCATGAATGGTATGGCATTGCACGGCGGATTACTGCCTTATGGTGGTACATTCCATATGTTCTCTGATTATGCAAAGAGTGCATTACGGATGGCTGCGTTGATGAAGATTCGTGTTATAGCTGTATTGACTCATGACTCAATTGGTCAGGGTGAAGATGGCCCAACGCATCAGCCAATCGAAAATACCGCGGCAATGCGATTGATTCCAAATATGGATGTTTGGCGTCCTGCAGATTCAACCGAGACAGCTGTGGCTTGGACTTTGGCAGTTGAGCGTAGAACTGGACCCACCAGCCTGGTTCTGACACGGCAAGGCGTTCCATTTATTGAACGAACTGATGAGCAGATAGCTGCAATCCGTAAAGGTGCATATGTTATCTCTGAAGCTCAAGGCAATGCTGATGTTATCTTGATAGCAACAGGGTCTGAAGTAAGTTTGGCTTTGAAATCTCAGGAAGAGCTTGCTTCACAAGGTATCCAGGTCCGTGTGGTTTCAATGCCTTCAACAAATGTATTTGATCGTCAAGACCAATCTTATAAAGATAGTATATTGACTCCTGGCATTAAACGTGTAGCCGTTGAAGCGGGTGTCACTGATTACTGGCGTAAATATGTAGGTCTTGAAGGTGGCGTGGTTGGTATTGATACCTTTGGTGAGTCGGCTCCTGGTCCTGTTGTTATGGAGCATTTTGGCTTTACAGTTGAGAATGTGGTCAAACACGTCAAAGAAGTTCTTAAATAATAGACTTCAAAAGCGTTTTTAACGATTTTGCATTCCATTTAGAGGGTAGACCTATTATACTGGGCTTTTAAATAATAGTCGGTAGGGTCTTCCCTCTTCTACATATGTATAGGTGAAAATGGTGAAAAAAATTAATATAACTAAAAGTGCCTTGGTTGCGATGCTTTTGGCCAGCCCTGTGTTAGCCAACGCAGAATCTGATTATCCTGCATCAGATTTTAAGCCGAAAGTTTTATACAGTGATTCTGATTATCAGCATTCTGATTCAGCATCTAGTTCTTCATCCAGTAGTAAGACAGCGTTTGATCCGGATTTTCCGGCGGCTGCTTTTGAACCCAAAGTGCTATATAAGGATACGAAGTATAAACATAAGGCTGATGTTGTTAGCAAAAATACATCTAGACCTTCTGCTGAATCTATTATTGTTAAAGAAAAAACAGAAGCCAGTGCTGAAAAGGATTCAGATCAGACCATGTTGATTGGTTTGGTTGTATTGGCCGCTGTAGGCTTCTTTTTCTACAGAAGCAAGTCAGCACCACAAACAACTTCAACACCAAAAAGAGTCCGGTCAACTGCAGTGGCAAGTTCGGCTTCTGTTAATGAAGGCGGAAGTACGCGGGTTGAAAAATATCTGGCTAAAAAACAGCCTAAAGCGACAGGTGTTGCAAAATACCTGGCCAGTAAAGAACAGTCTGTGCCTTCAACAGGTGTAGCTAAATATATGGCAAAACAAGTGATTCGTGCAAGGAAAGCAGCTGCTGAGAACGTAACGGGTGTGGAAAAATACCTCCGTAAAAAAGGTTGATCCAGTAACTATCTTTAAGCTAAAGACAATGCCTGAAGTTCGCTAAGCAACTTCAGGCAAGTTCCTGAAGAATTGTCAGTGAAGTTTTAATTAACTCCTTATTCATTATAGATAAAATCAGTTCAAAGATTATAAGAATTGATTTTATTCCTAAAGAGGCGATAATATCCCTTTCTGTTTTGGCTAGTACTCTTTTTTAAACTAGTTTTAAAAAAGAGTGACAAGTACGTAAACTAAATTTATCAGCCATTCTGTATTGATGGCTGCTTTCAATTTTTAAACTTTCTACAAAGGTATAACCATTATGGCGAAGAATTTACTTGAACAACTAAGTGAAATGACTGTTGTTGTTGCAGATACAGGTGATATCGAAGCAATAGAAACATTTAAGCCCAGAGATGCGACGACGAACCCATCATTAATTACTGCTGCTGCACAGATGCCGCAATATCAAGGTATTGTGGATGACACATTGAAAGGTGCCAGAGAAACACTTGGATCTGATGCTTCAGCATCAGATGTGGCTTCATTGGCATTCGAAAGACTGGCTGTTTCTTTTGGCGCCAAGATTCTTGAAGTAATTCCAGGTCGTGTTTCTACCGAGGTGGATGCAAGATTGTCTTTTGATACTGAAGCGAATGTGACAAAAGCCCGTGAAATTATTTCTCAATATGAAGCATTAGGTATTTCTAAAGAACGTGTTTTGATCAAAATTGCAGCTACTTGGGAAGGCATTAAAGCGGCTGAAGTGCTGGAAAAAGAAGGTATTCATTGTAATTTGACATTATTGTTTGGTATCCATCAGGCTGTGGCGTGTGCGGAAGCGGGTATTACATTAATTTCTCCGTTTGTTGGCCGGATTCTGGATTGGTATAAGAAAGATACCGGACGTGACTCTTACCCGCCAGCTGAAGATCCGGGTGTAATCTCTGTCACTAATGTTTACAATTATTATAAAAAATTCGGCTATAACACCGAAGTTATGGGTGCAAGTTTCCGTAATATTGGTGAAATTACTGAATTGGCGGGCTGTGATTTGCTGACCATTTCTCCAGCATTATTGGCTGAATTAAAAGCCACTGAAGGTGAGCTGGAAAGAAAGCTGGACCCAGCTAAAGCGGCAACAATGGATATTGAAAAATTCTCTGTTGATAAAGATACTTTCGATAAAATGCATGCTGAAAATCGTATGGCTACTGATAAATTATCTGAAGGTATTGAAGGTTTTTCAAAGGCCCTTGAGACTTTGGAAAAATTATTGGCCGATCGTTTGGCGGAACTAGAAGCTTAATTTCTTCATTTTAAAATACCTTCGGGTCGTTTTAGGATATAAATCTTGTTACACCACGCTTGAACCATCAAGTGTGGTGTAATTATTTAAATCAGGAACCTTAATCAATGGCACAAAAAATTTCAGATATCGTAAAACCTGGTGTTGTCACCGGTGATGATGTACAAAAGATTTTCGAGTTTTGTAAACAAAACAAATGCGCGTTACCTGCAGTCAATGTAATCAGTTCAGATACTATCAATGCGGTACTTGAAGCAGCGGCAAAAGCTAATTCCCCTGTATTTGTTCAATTTTCCAATGGTGGTGCTGCTTTTTATGCAGGTAAAGGTTTACCTGCTGAAGGACAGAGAAATTCTGTATTAGGCGCTATTTCTGGTGCTCTGCATGTCCATAATATGGCTGTTCATTACGGCGTTCCTGTTATTTTGCATACCGATCACTGTGCAAAAAAACTGTTACCATGGATTGATGGTTTACTGGATGCCGGTGAGAAGCATTTTGCTGATACAGGAAGACCTTTGTTCAGTTCTCATATGATTGATCTTTCAGAAGAAAGTCTGGAAGAAAATATAGCGACTTGCAGCAAATATCTTGAGCGTATGTCCAAAATGAATATGACGCTTGAGATTGAGTTGGGTTGTACGGGGGGTGAGGAAGATGGTGTTGATAATTCAGATATGGATCAGTCCATGTTATACACCCAACCTGAAGATGTTGCTTATGCCTATGAAGAGTTAAGCAAAGTCAGTCATCGTTTTACCATTGCTGCATCATTTGGCAATGTTCATGGTGTGTACAAGCCAGGCAATGTTAAACTGACTCCCACTATTTTGCGTGATTCTCAGTCATATGTTTCAGAAAAATATGGATTACCTGAGAATGCGTTGAACTTTGTCTTTCATGGTGGTTCGGGTTCTTCTCCTGAAGAAATTGCTGAATCAATCAGTTATGGTGTTATCAAGATGAACATCGATACTGATACCCAGTGGGCGACATGGGAAGGTGTGATGAATTATTACAAAGAACATGAAGCTTATTTACAAGGTCAGATTGGTAACCCAACAGGTGATGATGCACCTAATAAAAAATACTATGATCCTCGCGTATGGCAGCGTGCTGGTCAGGTCAGTATGGTCAAACGAATTGTTCAGGCCTTTGAAGACTTGAATGCTTTAAATCTTTTGTAAGAAAAAGAGAATTTAGCCCATAAAATAAGTTATAGTGCTAGCGATAGCTTATAACTTTTTTGGTAACAACGCTGGGTTAAGTAAAGCCAGACCGACTCGTTCGTTCTGGCTTTTTTATTGCCATTAATTTAGGAAAAGAATATGCCGGGTAAAGTGACTCTGACACAATTTATATTAGATCAGCAGCGGGCCTTGGAAGGTGTTTCAGGAACATTTACACAATTACTGAATGATATTGCGCTTGCCAGTAAAAGAATTTCCCATTTGGTCAATCAAGGGGATTTGATTGGAATCTTAGGAAATGCTGAAACTGAAAATGTACAAGGAGAGGTGCAAAAGAAGTTGGATATTATCAGTAATGATATCATGATTGAAACGCTTAGCTGGAATGGGCATCTGGCAGGCATGGCTTCTGAAGAGAATGATGAATGGATAAGGCTTCCGCAACAGGCACCAAAAGGCTCGTATCTGGCTTTGTTTGACCCGCTTGATGGTTCATCAAATATTGACCTGAATCTAACAGTAGGGAGTATATTCTCTATTTTAAAATGCCCGGATAAAAAAGAACCTGAGCTTGAAGATTTTTTACAAAAAGGAAGTAAACAGGTCTGTGCCGGGTTTGTATTATATGGCCCATCGACCATTATGGTATTGACAACAGGGCAAGGAGTGAATGGTTTTACCTTGGATCAGGAAGTGGGTGAATACTATCTGACACATCCTGATATTCATATTCCAGAAGAGTGTAGTGAATTTGCTATCAATATGTCCAATCAACGATTTTGGGAACCGGCAGTAAAAAAATATGTTGATGAATGCGTACAAGGTAAAGAAGGCTCTAGGGAAAAAGATTTCAATATGCGCTGGATTGCTTCATTGGTTGCCGAGGTATATCGGATATTGACTCGAGGGGGGGTTTTTATGTATCCCTATGACTATAAAAAACCGGAACAAGCGGGTCGACTCAGATTAATGTATGAGGCGAACCCCGTTGCGTTTATTATTGAGCAGGCGGGGGGGCTCTGTACAACAGGGCGACAGCGTGTCATGGATATACAGCCACAAGAATTGCATCAGCGGATACCATTGATATTGGGTTCAAAAAATGAAGTAGAGCGTATCATTTCGTATCATCAGAATCAGGAGTTGTAATGGATACACTACAGACAATCCAGAAAAGAAGGTCAGTAAAACATTTTGATCCTGCGCATCAGATGGACGAGCAGGAAATAAAGCAGTTAATATCCCTGGCCATGTTGTCGCCGACTGCTTTTAATATTCAGCATTGGCGTTTTGTAGTTGTCTCAGATAAAGTACTGCGTGAAAAAATCAGGGCGGTTTCCTGGGATCAGGCTCAGGTAACAGATGCTTCGTTACTTATTATATTATGTGCTGATTTAAAGGCCTGGGAAAAAGATCCGCAACGATATTGGCGAAATGCCCCAGAAGAAGTTCAGGAATTTATTGTTCCAGCGATAAAAGAGTATTATCAGGGGAAAGAGCGAGTACAAAGGGATGAGGCGATGCGCTCATGTGGAATTGCCGCTCAGACTATTATGCTGGCTGCAAAAGCAATGGGATATGACAGTTGTCCCATGGATGGTTTTGATTTTGATGAGGTTGCTGAATTGATTAATTTACCCGATGATCATGCGATCAGCCTGTTCGTAGCAGTTGGAAAAGCAGTTCAGCAAGCAGCGCCAAGAGGTGGACAGCTGGAATATTCAGAAGTGGTTATTGAAAATCATTTTGATTTTTTTTAAACCAAGCAAGTGAAAAATTCAGAAATCAGTGTTTTTCTGTAATTACTCAGTATATTTAGTCTTTTAATATCAGTTACTTGCTCCAGAAGACGCCGTATATACATCCATGTAGGCTTGAATGTGACATCCATGACACATACACTTCTTCCGTAAGCAACTGATATTAATTGGTATTTCTTTTTAGAGTGCGCTGAGTAGATACAATTTCCTTAACATTGGATGGGATAATAGGTAGTATTATTTTTTGAGGCAATTATTCTACGAATTTGGAGCTTTTGTATCAGTCATTTATTTCTGAAAAAGCCGTAAATATCTTCATGGATGCTTGGTTAGAGTATTCACTGTAAAATGAATCTTATATAAGTGACTGACATTTAAGGGTTAATAGAATCACATTGACAGAATGGTTAAAAATTTACCCCAGTATCGATATTTAAGTTATGACACATAAAGTTTGATGGAGAAAATAATAATGAGAAAAAACAGACTAAAAAACAGATTGATACCTATAGCAGCAATTGTGTTATCAATATCTGGGGTAAGTGTACATGCCAGTTCCGATAATATGCATGCGTTATATCAAGACAACTGTGCAAGCTGTCATGGTGCTGATCATGGCGGGTATCTGGCGCCCGCATTAAATGCTGAGACATTAAAGGGAAGAAGCCCAACGGCTTTGCGTTCATTGATTATGACAGGGAGTTTTGAAACCTTAATGCCTCCTTTTTATGGGCGATTGTCTGATGAGCAGATTCGAGGGTTGATTGCACATTTACAATCGGTTCCCAAGCTGCCTAATCCGGATTTTACCTTACAGGACATGAAAAATTCCTTACAGGTTTATGTAAAGGACGAAACTTCCCTGCCGGCCAAGCCCGTTTATCAGATTGATAATATGGATGATTTGATTGGTGTGGCTGCTCGGGGGAAATACGG
The DNA here is from genome assembly GCA_964385115.1 of uncultured Methylomarinum sp. Classification (GTDB taxonomy): domain Bacteria; phylum Pseudomonadota; class Gammaproteobacteria; order Methylococcales; family Methylomonadaceae; genus Methylomarinum. The sequence goes on along the minus strand of CAYLNS010000011.1, from coordinate 9,142 downwards.
GCGGGGTAGTGGTTCCAAAGCCGTTTTTATCAACAGTAAAACCCATCAGGTGGTGGGTGAAATACCCACAGGCGTTGCGGCCCATATAATCGACTATAACCCTGTTAACCCTCGTTGGGCATATGTTAAAACAGATACTGCCGAAATCTTTAAGGTGGATTTGTACTCGATGCAGGCGGTTAGAAGCATAAAAACGGGTTTAAATGGTCCGGGTATGGGTGTCTCCCGGGATGGAAAGTATATTATGGCGGGCTCATTTGTACCGCATAATGCAGTTATTTTGGATGCCGATACCCTGGAGCCGTTAAAAACATTTGAACTGGAAGGGATAGACCCGGATGGCAATCAGGTCAGTTCTGATTCCGGTATGATTATCGGTACACCTTTTGCGGATATATTTGCGATTGCACTGGAAAATGCCGGACAAGTCTGGATTATTGATTTAACAGACGGGTTTCCTGTAACAAAAATTAAAAATGTAGGCAGGCATTTGCATGATGCTTTTCTGACCCATAAGGGACGGAAATTGATGGTGGCCTCTTATGACGATAGCATTGTTGCCGCGATAGATTTAAAAGACCGGAAAATTATTAAAAAACTTGAAGCAGGTTGTGTGCCGCATGTGGGTGGTGGCGCAGCGGTAAAAGTTGATGGTAGAACGCTGGGGTTTGGAACAAATTTTGGGACCTGTGAAAAAACAGTGGTTAGTGTCTGGGATTTGGATAAGATGGAGCTGGTCAAGCAAATTCCGGTTTCAGGTGGGACTGAATCCCCCGCTGCACATGCTAATGCACCTTATGTTGCCGTTGATATTATCACTAAGGACAGACGGGCCCGTTCTATACAGTTAATTGACAAGAAAACACTGGAAGTCGTTAAAACACTGGATGTAGGCGGACATGCTTATTTTCCTGAATACAGTGCTGATGGGAAATATTTATACGTTAGTGCTGGATATTCTGGCGATGAGGTTGTGGTCTATGATGCCAATAGCTTGAAAAGAATCACTTCCATCCAGATGGAAAGTCCTGCCGGTATTTTCTCGCATGGCCGGGTGAAATACATGACCCGGGGGCTATCACCCGATGAAATGGAGTGATGCTATGAAAACATTCATGTTGAGTATTCTCCTGATTGCTAACGGCTTGATTATACCCACAGCTCAGGCTGCCAGCATTTATGCGGGGAAAGCAAAAGCGCAGGCTGTCTGTTCGCAATGTCACGGTATTAAAATGCCTTCACAAGATGCCCCTTTTCCTCCTTTGGCAGGGCGGGGTATTGACTATCTGAAAACAGCGATAAAGCAATATCGCAATAAAACCCGAAAATCTGAAATCATGAATAATATTGCCGGTTCTTTATCAGATAAAACTATTAATAATATTGCGGTATATTATGGGCGATTAAAACCTTGAATGATGCTTCGGATTATTTTTGCGGGTTTTTGTATTATTTTTACCATGACAGGCAAGGCCGAGCAACTCGACACAGAAAGGCAGCGGGAATTAAAGGCGTTACTTTTTCAGGATTGTGGTTCATGTCATGGTATGAAATTAACAGGTGGCTTAGGGCCGTCATTGCTTGCTGAAGATATTAACAGCAAAAATGATCAGTATCTGATTGATATTATTCTCAATGGTAAAAAACAAACGCCTATGCCGCCCTGGCGTCAGTTTTTGACCCTGGGTGAGGTGAAATGGATAGTGGGTTTTCTGAGGCAACAAAAACAGTGATATAACAATGAAGGCAGTATTAAATTCCCTGTTTTAATTGCAGTTTATGTGATAAGGTCAATGCTTGGCTGTTGTAATTTTAATAATAAAAATAAACCAAGCAAGCAGTAAAAAATATTTTGATTTTTTATGGTTTGCTATTAATGAGTTTTGGATGTGGCACGAATAATAAAAGTAATGCTGGTCGACGATCATGAATTAGTGAGAAGTGGAATTGAGGTTCTGCTGAACGCTTTTGATGATATCTTGGTCGTTGATGTGTGTAGTTGCGGTGAAGAGGCTGTCGAAAAAGCTTTTGAATTGGAGCCTGATGTGGTTCTTATGGATATAAAAATGCCCGGGATTGGCGGTACCGAGGCCTGTCGTCGGATTTTACAAAAACAGCCAGATGCAAAAGTGATTGTGGTGTCCGTCTACAAAGATGGAGTGATACCTCAGCAATTACTTAAATTAGGGGCTATGGGTTTTATTTCCAAAGATTCTTCTGTGGATGAAATGGTTAGCGCCATTCGGCATGTGGTTTCAGGGAAACGTTTTTTAAGTCAGGATGTGGCCAATAATCTGGCTTTTCAAGGCATAGAACAACAATCGGGTTCATCGCCTTTTCAGCGTTTGTCGCAGAGAGAGTCTGAAGTAGCTAATCTGATATTACAGGGAAAAAGTATTCAGGAAATGTCTGAAATGCTTAAATTAAGTGACAAAACAATTAATACTTATCGTTATCGATTGTATGAAAAGCTAAAAGTTAAAAATGATGTCGAGCTTACCCGGCTGGCGGTCAAATATAAGCAGTTGGATGAGGTTATTCATTGAAATCCTCTTATCGTTAAGATCAACATTCTTGCGGGCTTGAATGTAACATCCCTGTCACAGATACGTCTTTCTGTAAGTAACTGATTTTAATCTATATTTTGCCGACAACAACTTAAGCTAATGCTCCTGACAGATTTATTTAAGAATAATCTGAGCCTTTTTAAAAGCATCCCGAAAATCAAGATAAAGCGGCTTGTCGGTTTCAAGCATTGCTGTTAATAATTTCTGCTGAAGCTGATATTTAATATTACCTACCGCCAATGCACCAATACCCACCGCCTTTTGTTCTTCTGGAAGTCCTGCTAACGGCTTTCCGAAATCATTTAACCCGATTCCTTCAATACCGGCGGGTGGTACTGCGTTAACATCTCCAGCCACCTTAAGATTGTTGGCATGGCTTAAAATGGCACTGTTTAGAACCTGAATACCGGCTTTCGCCGTGCAAAAGATAATGTCCGCATCAGCTACAAGAGCGGCTTTTTCTTCATCAGAACCTGCAACCGCCCCTTTTAGATTCGCATTAAAACGGCGGTTATATTCTTTTGCTGCGTCATCTGCCGTTTCTTTGGAAAGATGGTCAACAAGAAAGGTTTCAGCGCCTTCCAGAGAAGCAATCACGCCGGTTGCAATACCTACCGGCCCCGTGCCTCCAAAAACCAAAGCTTTACAATCTTTTAATTGTTTGCCATGTTTTTGTTGCAGTTCTTTTTCGACACAGGCAACGAGTGCAGCTGCCGTGGTGAAAGCGCCACTGGGGTCGGCGAAAACAGAAACTTCAAAAGGAGGAACCATGGCTCTTTTACTGACATCTAGCATGTCTACTGCCAGCCCCATGTCTCTGCCGCCAATAAAAAGTGCGGTTCTTTTGACTCCGGAAGGTCCGCGGGAAAAGATAGCATCCTGGGTCAAGTTATGGATGTTGTCTAACTTTACATTGGAGTAAGGCATTAATACATCAAAACCGGCATCCAGCGCCATATTAATATCAAATGGGCTGTTATTCGGCATTGGGTCAAACATATGAAGAATGCTGCGCTTTTCTTTTTTTTGTGGTTTGACAGACTCATTACAGAAAGAAGAAAGCAACTGACATCCTGTTTTTCTGAGTTGATTTACAAATTGTTTATATGCCATAAAAGACGGTATAGTTAAAATTTAAGTGGAGCCTGTTTAGCGATACATAAATCACCAGGCAAGCCGAAAAAACACAGCATTTTTCAGTTATGAAGATTCTTTGATAAATTCACGCGCCACTTCAAAAGCATGTTCAAAATGCAAATACAAAGCTTGATCTGATTCACGCATTTTTTTCAATAACCGGTTTTGAGACTGGTATTTTATATTACCGATAGCCAGCGCACCGATACCGACCGCTCCGTTTACAGAGCCTTCAATGGTTTTACCGTTATCAAAAGCATCAACACCCGCAATGCCGGCTGGTGGTACTGCATTAACATCAGCAGCCACTTTCAGTTGAGGCGCCGAGGCAATGAGTTCAGCACTGAGTAACTGAATGCCGGCAGCGCCGGTTGCAAAGACTACATCAGTTGTTTTGATATATTCCGCTTTATCCGCATCAGCGCCCGCGCTGATGGTAATTTCTCCGTCACCAAATTCATTACTGCAAAGTTCTGCAATACGTTCGGCTTTGTCAAGCTGGCGACCGATAATACGGACATTTGCACCTGCTTTCGCGGCAATAACGGCTGCAGCCTGTCCGACTGGGCCCGTGCCACCCAGGGCCAGTACATTTTTACCTTCCAGTGTGGTATCAAATTTGTCTGCCAGTGCCTTTTCAACTGCAGCAACCATACCGGCTGCTGTTGTAAATGCACCACTGGGGTCAGCAAATACAGAGACCTCAAAGGGAGGGACCATGGAGTTCTTGGCCATTTTTAACATGTCCATAGCCTGTTTGGTTTCCCGGCCGCCGATAAAAATAGCAGTTCTTTTTAACCCCTTTGGGCTGCGGGAGAAAATGGCATCCTGTACCAGTCCCCGAACTTCACTGGGTTCAACATTAATATAAGGTACTGCTGAAACCCAACCTGCATCCAAAGCCATATTCACATCGAAAGGGCTGAGGTTTTTTGCAGTCGTCAGCATGTGTAAAATAAACGGTTTTTCCATAATGACCTCTTGTTCTTGTTATAACGCTAAGTATAAAAGAAAAAGAGTTGGGATAACAGGATTTATCTACAAGAACGCGCTTTGAAAGTTATAATACAGTCCTTTTGGCAGGTTGCCGGCCTCTGCCAATTATGGGTCTTGATTGAGAATTTGACCCGATGCGTGAAGTCATTCTCCTTGTTATTCTGAAAAGAGTGGAAAATCGTCATATTATTTTAAATCTGCAATGATTAATAAAAATCAGCAACGGAAATGGGCATACCAACAACGTTCACAACAAAAGAATAAGGAAGTTGTCAGTAACAGAATCTGCACTGCTTTTATTGGTTTGGCTGAATACCAGGCAGCTAAAACTGTCATGTGGTATGTAGATTGCCGCTCAGAGGTCAGAACTCTGACAAACCTTAAACAGCAATTGCAGACGACCAAAAAGATAGTTGTTCCATTTTGTACTCAGGATGAAAAAGGTAATAATCAATTGGGCCTTTGGCACCTGGAAAGCATGGATGAACTGGAACCCGGTACCTGGGGAATTCTGGAGCCTCCCAAGAGCCGCTGGAATGAAAAAAATAAACGCCTGGAGGTAAAAGAACTGGATGTCATCATGGTACCCGGTGTTGCCTTTGATAAACAGGGTGGCCGCCTGGGAAACGGTGGTGGATATTATGATCGTTTGTTGCAGCAGGTAAGAGCAGATACAGCATTGCATGCGGTCTGTTTTGAATGCCAGTTACTGCCTGAAATCATCATGGATGAGCATGATATTTATATGGACAAAATCATTACCGAAAAGGATGTTTACACAGGGAAAGGCCGATGAATGATTACGGTACTGAGATTAACACGCCGGCATTTATTATTGATGACCATCTAATAAGCGATAATCTAAGCCGGATACTCGAACTGATATCAGGAACAGATTGCCGGTTGCTTTATTCTATCAAGGCCTTGCCTTTACAATCCGTTTTAGAGGTTATTCGGCCCTTTATAAGCGGGTTTTCTGTCAGTTCACTGAATGAGGCTACTCTGGCTGCAGCTGTATTGCGGCAGGGAAGTATTCATTTGACCACCCCCGGGCTAAGAGACTACGAATGTGCTGCGCTGGATGCATGTTGTAGTCATATCAGTTTTAATTCACTCAGTCAGTTTGCTCGTTTAAGCGGGCAATTACCGACTGTGTCAAAAGGATTGAGAATCAACCCTCGCCTGTCTTTTGCGAAAGATGAACGTTTTGACCCGTGTCGGCAGCATTCAAAGCTGGGTGTGGATATGAGGCTGATAGAACAGCACGGGCTGCCTGAAACCATTGAAGGACTCCATTTTCATACCGTTTTTTCCTGCAAAACCGTTGATGCATTGACTCAGACGGTTGAGAAAATCAGGCCCCTCTTAAGCAAATACCGAAAACAACTGAAATGGCTTAATTTAGGGGGTGGCTATTTATATTCTGAAATAGACCGGCCGGAAATTTTTAAACAGACTGTTCAATCATTGGCCGATGATTTTAACTTGCAGGTATTTATCGAGCCTGGCAAGGCAGTTGTTGATTCGGCGGCTTTTTTGCTTACCCGTGTGCTTGACTGTTTTGACAGTGAGGGTAAAACCGTTGTTATACTGGATACCTCGGTTAATCATCATCCGGAAGTGTTTGAATACCAGAAATCACCACGGCTTGAAAATCTTGCTGCGGGTGATAAGTCCGTCATACTGGCCGGTTCCAGTTGTCTGGCGGGGGACTTGTTTGGTGAATACCGCCTGAAGCAGGTGCCAGAAGTTGGGGATACTATTATTTTCAGTCATGTCGGCGCTTACAGTCTTATCAAAGCAAACCGTTTTAACGGTTATAATCTACCGGATATTTACCAGTTAAATGGAAAGCAGTTAATGCATATCAAATCAGACAATAATCATTATCAGCAACAATGGATGACCGGTAATTGCTAATGGCTTCTGTGATTGCAATTACCAGCGGCAAAGGCGGGGTAGGCAAAACCAATGTCGCAACCAATCTGGCTGTGGCGCTGGCCCGAAAAGCCAAAGTCTGTGTTTTTGATGCCGATACCGGGCTTGCCAATATCAACCTGTTATTAGGCATCCAGCCCCAATATACCCTGGAACATGTATTGGATGGGGAGAAAAAAATCCAGGATATACTGATTAATACCGCAAATGGCCTCTGGATTGTACCAGCTGCATCGGGTGTTCAACGCTGTGTGGATTTGCCGGAACAGAAAAGAAACATACTGGTTCAGGCGCTGGCCGAGCTTGAAAAGCAGTTTGATTATATTCTGATTGATACAGCTGCCGGTATTCAAACCAGTGTACTGGATTTTGTTGCATCAGCCCAATTCAGGATTGTCGTCCTAACAGCCGAGCCGACCTCGTTGACAGACTCCTTTGCATTATTGAAAATGCTGAAAATAAGAGGAGTTAAAAGGAATTTATTTGTACTGGTTAATCGAGTCGATGGTTATCAATCAAGCCAGCAGGTTTTTAACCGATTCAGACAGGCGGTTAGAAAATACTTGAAACTGGAAATTCATTACTTAGGCTATCTTGCCAATGACAAAGCTTTGGTCGATGCAGTCAGGCAGCAAATACCGGTTGTGTCACTGCATCCGGAAGCCTCGGTCAGTTGCTGTTTTTTTGCTCTGGCCGATATTGTTTACAGACGCTTTTTAAACGAAAAGAATTTGCCATATTTCAGTCATTACTGGAAAAAGCTGTCTGCTTCCGGGAAAAAGGCAAAAAAACGGATCGTAACAGAGAAACAGCCCGATTCTGACAAAGCAGTAGATGTTTTTAGGCAAAAAGCAGCCGCTCAAATTAATGAATTGTCGAAGACCGTCAATGATGAACAGTTTACCCACGCCCAGTTTGACGAGTTGATGAATCATTTTGGTGAAATATACCGAAACCGTTTTGGCAGTGGTTTCTTTGGGGACAGCAAAAAATTACTGGAAGAAATCTATCAATTACTGAACAGGAAGTCATGAGAAAAAGTGATTTTAAATATGAATTGCCCGAAGAGCTGATTGCCCAAAAACCTCTGTGGGAAAGAACCGCATCCCGCCTGTTATGTTTGCACAAAACCAGCGGTCAGTTCAGGGATCGGTCTTTTACTGATTTTATTGATTTGATTGGGCCTGATGATTTACTGGTATTTAACAATACCCGGGTTATTCCCGCCCGTTTATACGGCAAAAAGGAAACCGGCGGAAAAGTGGAGATTCTGATTGAACGAGTGCAAGGCAATCAGGATGTAATCGCCCATATGAAGGCCAGCAAAGCGGCCAAAACCGGAACTGTTATTCAGCTGGATAATAATAGACAGTGTACCGTAACCGGCCGGGAAGGCGACCTGTTTAAACTGCATTTTCAAGGCTCACAGAATGTCATGGAGATTCTCTCGGAAATTGGCCATATGCCATTGCCACCTTATATTCAGCGAGAAGATGATGAAGATGACCTGAGTCGCTATCAGACAGTCTTTGCCCGGGAAGCCGGGGCAGTGGCCGCGCCGACAGCCGGTCTACATTTTGATGAAGCCATGATGGAAAAACTGCAACAAAAAGGCATTGAAAAAACCTTTGTCACTCTGCATGTCGGCAGCGGCACTTTTCAGCCTGTTCGTGTCGAGAATTTAGCTGAACATATTATGCATAAGGAATATTATTCAGTCTCTTCCGAAACGGTGGACGCGGTAAAGCGGACTCGGCAACGAGGTGGCAAGGTCGTGGCAATTGGTACAACGGCCGTCAGGGCACTGGAATCGGCATCAGCAGAAGGAGCATTAAAAGCCGGATTTGGGGATACCGATTTGTTTATTACACCCGGTTATCAATTTAAATCAGTAGACGCATTGCTAAGCAATTTTCATTTGCCGGAATCCACGCTGTTAATGCTGATTTCAGCCTTTGCCGGTTACCAGCCGGTAATGGCGGCTTATCAACATGCGATACAGCAAAAGTATCGTTTTTTCAGTTATGGCGATGCCATGTTTATCAGCGATTTTAAAGATGGCCTCAATTGACCTTTAATGTAAACGTAACCGGTCCGTCATTAATCAGCGAAACCTGCATGTCAGCGCCAAACTGACCGAATTCAACCGATGGATAGATTTCCTTGGCTCGTTGCCGGACATAATCGAATAATTCCCGGCCTTTTTCCGGTGGCGCAGCGGATGCAAAACTGGGACGATTACCTTTTTGGGTGTCAGCCGCCAGGGTAAATTGCGGGACAAGCAGCAGTCCGCCTTGAATATCTCGCAAACTGAGATTCATCTTGCCCTCAACATCCGCAAAAATCCGGTAATTCAGAATGCGTTCCAGCAGGCGGTCGGCCTGTTGCTGACTGTCTTGCTTTTCCACGGCAACCAGGGCCATGATGCCCTGCTCAATTTGACCGATTACCGTGTTGTCGACTGTGACACTGGACTGGCTAACTCTTTGGATAATGGAAATCAT
>CAYLNS010000010.1:13170-27637 GCA_964385115.1 uncultured Methylomarinum sp. | reverse complement strand
CACTTCTTCCGTAAGCAACTGATACTAAATGGCATTCCTTTTTTAAAGTACGCTGAGTAGATATAAAGCAAATATCAAATAAGTTTACTGAGGTCTTATCAGGGGGCGAGGCTGTCGGATTTATTTCTGTTCTTGCTGTTCTTTTGCTTTCCCTTCTGACTCCATAATAATTGCCGCAAAACAATTCATAACACTTTCAGTATAATTTGCATGCGCTTCCGCCAGCTTTTTTGCAGAGCCGAAATCTTTCCGCAAATTTTCTAAAGTTTGCTTAGGGTCTTTTGATTCGGACAAAGTCAGCATTTGCGTATAATCGCGATAGGCTTTCATCCTGTATGGGTCGGCCGGAAACAACCCCGGCATTTTTTCTGTACTGAGATCCACTACACAATCAGTCATATGTTGCGGATCTATATGATAATCTGCTACATCTTTTTCCGTTTTCATCTGCTTCAAAACAGCTTCTTCATAATTATTCTTATCTGCACACCCCGTTAGCAAAACAAACGGGAGTAAAATCAAAATTGTTTTTTTCATCTTTTTAATATTATATTTGACATCATATTCAGCGAACTGCTGTATGATTAATTAATTGTTTTAAGTTACTGGTAACTGCTCAGCGTATTTAGGTATTTACTATCAGTCACTTACTACAGAAGACGCCGTACACATCCTTGCACGCTTGAATGTGACAGTTACGAATGACTTATTTCAGCCATTGCCTGAGCAATCCATTCTTCTGCTTCCGCATTTATTTCTTTTGCTTTTTTTCCATCTACTGAAATCAAAGGACCAATCTTTACTTTTATTGTTCCTGGGTACTTCAAAAAGCTATATCTGGGCCAATATTCTCCCGCATTATGCGCTAATGGCAATACGGGATAACCTGATTTCTGCGCCAGCATAGCCCCGCCCGCGTTAAATTTTTTATCTTCACCTGGTGCAGCCCGAGTTCCTTCCGGAAATACGATGACAAACAGCCCTTCCTTTAATCGCTTTGTCCCTTGCTCAATCAGTTTTTTTAAAGCTTCACGTTGGTTTCCTCGGTCTATAGCAATTGGTTTTAATGTCGCCAATGCCCAACCACCTATCGGAATCCAGGTTAATGATTTTTTAAGTAAAGCTGTCTGCTCCGGAAAAATCAGTCTTAACGCCACTGTCTCCCAAGCCGACTGGTGCTTGCTAAGCACCACACAAGGTTTATCGTTTGGTATATTTTCTCTGCCCTCTACTTCATAGCTTAATCCACAGGTTTTTTCTAAGACCCAAAGCAGCCAGCTTACCCAAAGATTAGCCAGTTTATATCTGATTTTAAAAGGACAAATTATACAGAGCAAAATCAGAGGCCCAAAAACCAATGTGGAGATTACAATATAAATAAAAAATAGTGTTGACCCCAGATAAACTCTGTAATTATTTCTCTTGCTGAAATAATCCTGATCCATCATGCTTGCAATTTTGAAATATCGGCTATTTTCATAAATTGACCAGCCAGCATATTTAATAAAGCCAGCCTGCTTTTCCGTAATGCTTCATCTTCTGTATTAACCATAACATGGTCAAAAAAGTCATCTACTTTGGGTTTCAATAACGCCAGACGATTCAAGGCATTTTTATAGTCTTTATTATTTAGCATAGGCTCAATATCACCCCAGACGGCTTGCGCTTCCTTTAGTAAATCTTTTTCTTGCTGTTCCGTTTGAATAGTAACATTATCAGGAATCTGATCTTTGGCTTTCTTTAAGATATTATTAATACGCTTGTTTGCCGCTGATAGACTTTCAGCTTCTGGTAATTGTCTGAATGTTTTAACCGCCTCAAGACGTTTCATAAAATCGAGTGGACTGCCTGGCATTACACTTCGTACCGCTTCAAATTCATCATTTTGATAACCGTTATCCAGACAATAACCTCTCATCCGGTCAAAAACAAAGTCAATTATAAGCTTTCTGGTTTCTAATTTATTAAAATCATGCTTAAACTGAGCCAGAGAAATATCAATCAAATCAATAATATCTAATTGTAATTTTCCTTCAATCAGTATTCTTAATATTCCAAGAGCCGCTCTTCTTAAAGCATAAGGATCTTTATCACCGGTCGGTATTAAACCCGCACTGAAAATGCCTGTTAACGTATCAATTTTATCCGCGATCGCCAGAACCTTACTGACTTCACCAGTAGGTATTTGTCCACCCGCCTGTTTTGGGCAATACTGCTGTTCCAAAGCGACAGCTACTTCCGGCGCTTCTCCATCCGCAAAAGCATAATACCGGCCCATAATTCCTTGTAAACTGGCAAACTCTCCAACCATTTCAGTTAATAAATCTGTTTTGGCAAGAAGGGCTGCACGTCTGACCAGACCGACATCTACCTGAGTTTGCGAAGCAATATGTTCTGATATGAATATTACTCGCTCTGTTTTGTCGCCCAGTGTGCCTAATTTTTGTTGGAAGATAATTTTATCGAGTCCTGCTACCCGTTCTTCTAATCTGACCTTTCTATCCTGGTTCCAGAAGAATTCCGCATCCGCTAATCTTGGAGCAATGACCCGTTCATTACCTTGTTTAACTGAGTCCGGGTTTTTACTTTCTATATTACTAAAGGTAATAAAATTTGGAAGCAACCCTCCTTCACTATTTTTTACCGGAAAATATTTCTGATTTGACTGCATAGTCGTAATCAGCACCTCAACCGGTAACTGTAAAAACCGCTGATTAAATTCACCGACTACAGGGACCGGCCATTCATTGATTGCCGCTATTTCTTCCAGTAAATCTTCTTCTACCCAGGCGGTTCCGCCTAAATCATTTGCTTTTTCAGCTGCGGCCTGTCGTATAATTTCTTTTCTTTTTTCAATATCAACAATTATTTTACCTTGTTCATAGAGCGTTTCTTCATATACCTCAGCATTTCTAATTTCTATTCCTTGCGGGGCATGAAAGCGATGTCCATGACTAAAATTGCCTGTCTTTAAACCTAATATTTCAGCATCTACCACGGTCCCGTCGAAAACTAAAACTGACCAATGCACAGGCCTTGCAAATTCTATATCACCACTGCTCCAACGCATTCTTTTCGCAATAGGCAAGTTATTCAGACTCTGAATAATAATTTCAGCTATTAAATCCTGGGTTTTCCGGCCTTTAATAAATTCATTAAATACTAACCACTCCCCTTTTTCTGTCTTAAACCTTTCAAGCTTGTCCACGCTTGTACCACAACTTCTGGCAAAACCTTCAGCGGCTTTTGTCGGGCTTCCATCCTCTTTAAATGCTGCTTTGATTGATGGCCCTCGCTTTTCAACCTTCCTGTCTGGCTGAACGGTCTCAAGAGAATTTACGACAACGGCCAATCGCCTGGGTGTGGCTAAGCATTTTATATCCTTATATCGTAAATTATGGTTTTTTATACCTTCAGCAATTCCATGTCCGAGTGCCTCACTTAAACGCACTAATGATTTAGGCGGCAATTCCTCACAACCTAATTCAAAAATCAAATCCGCTGTTTCAGTCATTTGACGCTCCCTGCTGATTAAGAATCGGAAAACCCAATTGTTCCCGTCTCGCAAAATATAATTCCGCAACTGATTTAGACATATTCCTTACTCTGAGAATATACCGTTGCCGTTCAGTCACTGATATTGCATTTCTGGCATCTAACAAATTAAAAGTATGTGATGCTTTAAGAATCATTTCATAAGCAGGTAATGGTAGTCCGTTATTAATTAACTCGTTACATTCATTTTCATAAGTATCAAAACAATTAAAAAGAAATTCAACATTGGCATGTTCAAAGTTATAAGCCGACATTTCCACTTCATTCTGGTGAAACACATCACCGTAAGTTACTGTCCCTTGTGGCCCTCTAGTCCATACCAAATCATAAACACTGTCTACCCCCTGCATGTACATTGCTATTCTTTCCAGGCCGTAAGTCAACTCTCCAGTAACGGGTTTACATTCCAGTCCGCCTACCTGTTGAAAATATGTGAACTGAGAAACCTCCATGCCATTTAGCCACACTTCCCAGCCCAATCCCCACGCGCCTAATGTAGGCGACTCCCAATTATCCTCAACAAATCGAACATCATGTTCCAACAGGTCTAGCCCCAGATAGCTTAAAGAGCCTAGATATAAATCCTGAATATCAATGGGAGAGGGTTTTAATATCACCTGAAATTGATAGTAATGCTGTAAACGCATGGGATTTTCCCCATACCGCCCATCTGTTGGTCTTCGAGAGGGTTGAACATATGCCGTATTCCACGGTTCTGGCCCAATTGCCCTTAAAAAAGTGGCTGGGTGAAATGTCCCTGCACCCACTTCCTGATCAAGTGGCTGCAATAGAACACACCCATTATCAGACCAATATTCCTGTAATGCCAATATCAATCCTTGGAATGTCGTTAAATCAATTTCTTTGTTTGACACTTGATAATCTTTTAATCATAAAAATGTTAATTATATCTGATTTACCTTCAACGCTCTATTCCACTATCCAAAAAAAAGCCCCCGCACCTTTTCAAGTGCGGGGGCTTTATCCCTAACTAAAAACAAATGTTTTTAGTTTTTCATATTTAGATGAAAGATGGGATTAATGGAGCATCTACCATAACCATTTGACGGTTGCCTTCATCATCAAAGAAGAATAACAAACCAGCAAAACGGCTGTCTGGATCATAGATCAAGTCAGCTAAACGGTAAACTTCCCAAGCTGCATCAGAAGCTGTTACGTTAACAGTTCTTGTTTCACCTGGCTGAATTGGGCTGTTGTCAGAAACAGTCAGACCTTCTTCAGCTAACAAGTCATCAGGATAACCTGATTCATCTTCCAGTACATCTGGATCAAGGAAACGAACAGAAGCAGTATTGAACTCACCCAAACGAACCGGACGATCACCATTGTTGGTGATAGTCAGAGTCATTTGCATGGCACGACCTGGAACACGATAAGTCGCATCTTCAACTTTAACATCAACAGTTGGCTCAGGCATTTCGATTGGCTTAATACCACGTAACAAACCTGCTTGCAGAGGAGTTGTTACAGGATATTTTTCATTCGTAGTACCCATAGAAGCAGCTACGATAACCAGAACACCAACACCAAATGCAACAGCCACTTTTCTGTCAGTTGCTGAGATTAATGTATCAGCTTTACCACTGCTTACTGCAATATGACGTGGAACGAAGAGTGGACGCTTGACCCAGAAGATCAACCAGGCCAGACCTAATGCATACCAGAAAGCATGCCAGAAATAGATATTATCTAATTCATAGTCTTCCAGATTGATAGTTTCACCAGTCAAAGTAGTTACTGGGTTTACAAACTCGCCCATAGAGCCAGTAATAGTTACCCATTTACCTGGACCGATGATTGGACCACCGCCTTGAACATTCATCATAGTATGAACGTGCCAGTCGCCTGGACGACGTGCTTTCAACAATACTTTAAACTCATAAGTATTTCCCAGTTCCAGTGATACAGAACGTGGAACTAACTGATCACCAATCCAAGAACCTGCACGAATAAATACAGGACCAGGAATACCGATGTTCAGGAATGATACTTCGGGCTTATCAACTGTTTCAGGCCATCCAGCAAATACGTGGAATTTACCTGAGATAGTCATAGTATCGTTAACAGCTACTTCATCTTTTGACCAGTTCAGATCAAACCAGTGAATAGTACGCATCCGCATAAAAGCAGCCTGAGACTTTTCACCGTGAGCTGACGCAGCAGGTGTGTAAAAAATCGCTGCTGTCATTGTTACCAGCAGTGCGACAAAGGATAATTTAGCAACCTTGTCTTTTATTATTTTCATATACCCTCCTCTATTACTAGAGAATTAAGTGTAAGGACTTTCTGGTGACTCACGTCACCAGCTTTCGTTTTATAATTGTTATCTTTACTACTAGGTAGCATCATCGGAAATGAAGTCTGTTTTAGCAAACCATTTACCGAAGAAGTGCCACAAGAAGTAAATAATGATAGATACGAAAGCTGAGAAGAACGCTGATACTGGAGCAACGTCTTTACCGAAAGTTCTCAATGTACCTTTCTCTACCATTCTGATGTACTCAGGAGTACCAGTACGAACATAGTGATAACCCTGTAAATCAGCCAAAGTCATCATCATACCGTTGTATTCAACAGGTACGTGCAGCGGAGCAATTACCGGCCAGTTGCCTGGGTAAAAAATCAGACCATAAGCCATACCACCCACAACGGCTGTCAGAGTCATAGAACCACTTAACATCAGCACCACATCCAGAATAATTGCGCCTGGCAATAACTGAGAAGGGAAGCAGAAGTTAACTGGGAAATATGTCCAACCCCAGAAGTTCAGGTAGCGGTTAATCCACTCACCTAACAACAGACCCAATACAGATACTGTTGCGCCGATTGGCAAACGGTATCTCCACCACAGACATGCTTGAACAGCAGCTGGAAAAGTGATTGAAACGATAGGCGCTACAGTTACCCATAAACGTCTATCTTTCCAGTCTGACCAGAAATCCCAGTCACCGCCAGTTAACATGTAGTGAATGTGATATCCGCCCAGAACGGCGAAAAATAATGTAAAAAGAATCATCCAGTCTAACGTACGTGAAACTTGAACCGCTTCAGCACGAGAGCGTACAGCTGATTGAGATGCGCTCATTAGCTTACCTCCTAAAAATTAAAATTATATTTTTTCTTACTATTCTTCCGACTTAATCAACCCGCCGCTATCGCAACGGGTTAACCGGAGATAGTATTTTTATTACTTTGGACTTTTAACTTAAAAAATTAAGCCAAGTCTTTTTTCAGTAATTTGCTCAAAGCCATTACTTCAGTGTTAACAACACCCATAATTGCCAGAGCAGCCCATCCAAAGAATACGAAACCGTAATGCAATGGAGCAACGAACAACTCTTCCATAAACCAGAAAGTATGACCCCATTCGTTCAAACCAACATTTGGCAGAATCATGAAAGGACCAATTACTGCAACCATATACATCAGGTGCAGACCTTCATGGTATGTAGGCAATCTTGTTTTTGCATACAAGAATGCGGCAACACCAGTGATGATGTAGATTGGGTATGACAGATAGAATTCGATGATATGACTTGGTGTAAAGTCAGTATCACGAACGATAGTCTGGTGCCATGTACCATCCTGCTCTGTGAAGTATGAAGCTCCCCAGTAGATAGCCCAACCATACATTACCAACCATGTCCAGTGAGTAAAGTGTCTTCTTAACTCTTCACGTGGAGTGATTGACATAACCTTACGGTCACGAGTCTTCCAGATGTATCCCCAAAGAGCAGATGCTGTAATTACTTCCAGCACTAACTCAATGTACAACATATTCATCCAATATGTTTCGAATTCAGGTGCGAATGAATCCAAACCTGCAGACCATCCATATACACCTTCGTACCAACGAATGAATGAATAAAATACCAGATACAATAAGAGACCCAAGACCAGGTTTCTTTTATTTAATAGCGGTGCTTCCGCAGCATCAGCTTTAACTGACTCAGTTGTAGCAGCCATTTCTACCTCCAAAAAAATTATTAAATCCCCGAAAAAATCTTCGGGAGTTCTTGTTAATCCTTTTTTGTCTCTGCTGTAAATACATCTACAACAAAAACACCGTCCTCCGTGAAGGTATTTGAGAGTCTACCACCTTGGTTTTCTATGTCAAGATTTTATAATCGTCTTTTTTACACATAGTTTATAAACTCTTATTTTTGCTATTTTTATTCCAGGCGCCCTAGCTAACTTATGCACCCACAACTACCGCTATTCATTTCCCACAGGGTCGTGGGATTAATAAAACCAACTCCGTTTCTGTGTTCATTGCGACTATTCCATAGTCACTGCTACAATCCCATACATTATTTTAGATTCAATATAATGTTTATATTACACAGCTCCAATAACTCTGATTACCTGGTTACCCACTTAACTACAGTCATCCAGTCACGACCATTATGTGACCCATTTGAAAAAGAAACCTTTTTAATTCAGAGCCTTGGTATGGAGCGCTGGTTGTCGCAGCAGCTCTCCCAAGCTTTTTCTGTCTGGAGTCATTTTGAATTTTTGTTTCCCGGTAATTTTTTTAACGCCCTGACCCTTAAACTTTACCCTGACCTGATAAATCCTTTATTTGAGCGCTCACTCCTTTGCTGGCAGTTATACGATACGCTAACCCAACTCTCTGACCCGGTCTTTACGCCTGTAACTAATTACCTTAAAGACCCTGATTCTGAACTGAAGCGTTTTCAGCTTGCCCAGCAAATCGCCCATATTTTTGATCAGTATCAGATGATGAGACCCGACATGCTGGAATCCTGGCAGCAGAACCGGCCTTTTTATTCTACAGACAGCGAAGCCTGGCAAATGGCTCTGTGGCAGCTAATTACTCGTAAAATTGGCACTAGCCACCGTGGCAATGCTTTTCTTAAACTGATTGATGATTTCAATCACGCAGAGCCCCACTCCCTTAAGCAGCTGTTACCGGAACGTATTTCCGTTTTCGGTATCCACAGCCTGCCCCCCTTATTTCTTGCTGTTCTGCAAAGCCTGTCCCGGCATTGCGATATTCACTTTTATTTATTAAACCCTTCACAAGTTTTTTGGGCAGATGTTCCAAGCAAAAAAAAACGCATTCAATTAAACGATACTGTCAGCCACCCGCTGTTGTCTGCACTGGGCCAGCAAGGACGGGAATTTCAACAATTATTACTGGATCAGGCTCAATTTGACCTGGATTTAAACAGTTTTGATGAAATTTCTCCCACCAATGTTCTTCATCAATTACAACATGACATTCTTTTTAATGACTCCCCATCTATTCCTCTGGAAAATGATCGTTCAATCACCATCCACTCCTGCCATTCACAGGCCCGTGAAGTTGAAATCGTAAAAAACCAGATTCTCGACGCATTGGAAAATGACCCGGAGCTTCAGCTCAGCGACATTATTATTATGGCGCCTGATATTCAAACCTATGAACCCTATATCTCGGCTATTTTTAGTGACATTCCTCACGCGATTGCCGACCGAAGCCTGCGGCTGGGCAATGCTTATCTGGACTGTTTTATCAACTTCCTGACACTCTGTCAGAGTCGTTTTGGCTGGCAAACGGTGCTCGACTTGCTTGAGCAGCCATTGATACACCCTCAATTTGATATTGATGCCTCCGATCTTGACGTCATTCGCCACTGGATTAATGACACCCGGGTTCGCTGGGGAAAGTCCAGCCAGCATAAAGAGGAACTTGGTTTACCAGCCACGCCTGAAAACACCTGGCAACAGGCCATTGAACGTCTATTAACCGGCTATGCCAGTAATGAATCGGATTACTTTATTGACAATATTTTGCCTTATACAGACATTGAAGGCACTTCCGCATCCCCCTTGGGCGGGCTTTATGATTTTTTGAATTTTCTGTTTAAAGCCAGTAACACCTTAAAACAGGACAGGACACTAAAAGAATGGCAATCATTACTGTTTGAATATGCTGACATTCTTTTTACCGATGAACAGGCCAATGAAAGACAACAGTTTAATGAACTATTACTAAAACTGGGGGAAGATTTTGCGCCGCTGTATGCCCGCCCCGTTTCCCTGCAAGTTATCAGTTTTTGGCTGGAAACCTTTGTGTCCGAGCAGAAATCTTCGCAGGGATTCTTGCGTGGACAACTGACTTTTTGCTCCATGTTACCCATGCGTTCTATCCCTTTTAAGGTCATCGCCCTGCTTGGCATGAATGATGGAGAATTCCCTGACATTGAGCGCCCTCCTGTTTTTGACCTGCTAGCCCAAAATTATCGCCCAGGAGACCGCTCCAGCCGCAACGATGACCGCTACCAGTTTCTTGAAATTCTACTTTCAGCCCGGCAGCAGCTGATAATCACTTACATCGGACAATCCGTCCTGCATAATGACGAAATCCCCCCGTCTATTATAATAAGTGAACTGCTGGATACCCTGTATCAATGTTACCAGCTCGAAAACCTGATTCAGAAACACCCGCTACAGCCCTTTAGTCCGCAATATTTTATGCCTGCTGATACTTCGCTATTCAGTTATGATAAGCACGCTGTTGAAATTGCCCGATCCCTACACAGCAATCCTGCTACCAACTCATACTGGTGGCAAGGTGAAATACCTGCCGACACGCCCGAAATAATTGAAGCTGCTGAACTGATGGCTTTTTATCGCCATCCCCAGAAATATTTTCTGCAAAAACAACTGCAACTGCGCTTACAAAACATTGAAGCCTCTCAGGAAGAAAGAGAATTATTTCATCTGGATTCACTTGACGCCTACTCCATCAAACAACAATGGCTGGATGCTGAACTCAAGCAACAAACTCTGCCACTGGAAAAGCTTCATGCGCAGGGACGCTGGCCATCAGGCACCCCCGGTGCACTTGAATATCAGCAGTGGCAGGAACAAATAAAACAGTTTGCCGCTCAGATTCGACAAATCGGTTCAGGTGAAGCATTACCCGCCCAGTTACTCGATATCCAAATTGATTCCATACGAATTACCGGCAAATTAACTCATGTTTATCAAAATAACAGCCTGCTTTATCGTTTCAGCAAACTGAAAGGTAAGGATTTTATACAAGCCTGGCTGCATCATCTGCTTATTAATCAGCTCAGCCCGCAGGATACTTATTTAATCAGCGAAGACAAAACCTTATGCTTTAGCAAGCAAAACGCCGGCCGTGACAGCCTGCGCTCATTAATTAATATCTTTCTGGAAGGCCAGAAACAGCCCGCCGCTTTTTTTACCGAGCCCGCTTTTTATTATCTTCAACAAAGCAGTAAAAAAAGAGCCCAAATTCAGCCGCTTAGCTTTTGCATCAAGCAAACCATTGAATCAATAGAGCACGATGCAGCTCTCAAACTTTTATATCCAGATGAGGAAGCCTTAAAAACGGTTCTCAATCAGGATTTTGAAGAACTTTGTACGAATCTGCTGTTACCTGTCTGGAGCCAGGCACATGAAATTTGAGATTTTTGACACCGCCTCCACACAGATACAAGCAGGCATCAATCTGATTGAAGCCAGCGCCGGCACCGGGAAAACCTATACCATTGCCATGCTGGTCAGTCGCTTTGTTGTCGAAATGGATACCGATATTAAAAGCCTGCTGGTTGTCACCTTCACCAAAGCCGCCACCGAAGAATTAAAAGCCCGTATCCGGGCGCGATTGGTTGAAATCAGACAATATCTGGATGGACATGAAATCGACGACCCGACCATAGCAAACTGGCTCAATCAACTGGATATCGACCCACTTCTCATCCAACAAAAAATCAACCTGGCACTGGCTGACATTGATCAGGCTGATATTTTTACTATACATGGTTTTTGCCAGCGAATTTTGACGGAACACGCACTGGAAAGCGGCCAGTTATTTGACTGCGAACTCAGCCATAATATTGATCCCGTCATCCAGGAATGTGCCGATGATTACTGGCGCCAACAACTTTATCAACGTCCCCCGTTTGAAGTCTCCATACTGACAAGGCAATACGCCACACCAGAAGCCTTACTTAACAGCATTGGCTCATTGGAAAGCGGCTGCAAAACTTTGCCAGAAACCCTGGTACTTTCTGATTTATTTGAACAATTAAATCAGCAAATAACGCTGATCAGCCAGTCCTATGACGATATATTAGCAACCCTGAACAACACAGAAGCTGGTTATTTTAAAAAAGCAGCCTTCGAAAATCTGCCTGATCATGAAGCCTTCATCCGCTGGACACACGGCCAATCGCCCGACACCCCCGACTTTAGCAGCTTAACGGCAGCCGGTTTAAAAGCCGCTATAAATGGAAGTAAATTAAGAAAAGAGGAAAAAAGACAGGAATTTTTAACAAAATTGAATATTAATACCACACCGTTTGATTGCTTTGAATCTCTGCTGCAACAAATTTGCGTCCAGTTCCGCATCAATTTATATCACTATCTACAAAACACGGTTACCAACAAACTGCAACAATTGAACAGGATGTCATTTGATGAGCTGATTACCCGACTTTACCAGGCCTTGCAGGGCAATAAGGGCGATACACTGGTGCAATCCCTTAATAATCGCTATCAGGCCGCTTTTATTGATGAGTTTCAGGATACCGACCAGCAGCAATGGCATATATTTTCAACACTGTTCAGCCATTCCAGACAATCTGTTTTTCTCATCGGCGACCCTAAACAGGCTATTTACAAGTTTCGTGGCGCCGATATTCATTCATATTTTGCCGCACAAAGTAAAGCCCATCATCACTATACTCTGAACAAAAACTGGCGCTCCAACCCGCGCCTGGTCCTGGCCATTAATCAATTATTTAACAAGCCACAAGCATTTCTGTTCGAGCAGCTCAGTTTTAATGCTGTCTCCCCAGGGCGCACCGAAGAACAAGGCCGATTGCTCGATGAAAAAAACCAGGCTGTCCCGCCACTGGCTTTATGGCAACTGGACAAAAATCCGGGAAACCAGCCACATTGGAGCGCCACCAAAGCCAGTGAGATTTTTATTCAGACAGTCGTCAATGAAAGCCTGAAACTATTAAACACACCCTATAAACTAGCCTTATCAGAACAAAATAATCCGGTTAGACCCAGTGATATTGCTGTTTTAGTCAGAGACCATGCACAAGCTCTGGCCTATCAACAAGCCTTTATTAGCGCTGGTATTCCGGCCATTGTAAACAGTAAAGAGTCGGTTTTTCACAGCCAGGAAGCCAAAGATATTTACACAGTTTTGCTGGCTATAGAACAGCCCGGCCACCTGCCATTACTTAAACAAGCTTTAAGCGTGCCCTGGTTTAATCTTGACGGGCAACAATTTTATCAATTGACTCAGGATGAAAGCCTGCTGGATCACTGGATAAACCGTTTTCAGGATTATTACCATCTCTGGCAACAAAAAGGCCTGATGCCGATGATGAAACATCTGTTTGCACAGGAAAGTGTCGCCACCCATCTGGCGCAACGGCCGCAGCCTGAAAGAACCCTGACAAACCTGAACCATATTATTGAACTGTTGCAGCAAGCCATTCTCGAACAGCACTTAAGCATGAACAAGACACTGGACTGGCTGCATCAGAGTATTACCAGCAAACACTCAGCCGAAGATTGTCAGTTACGACTGGAAAGTGATGATGATGCCGTCAAGATTATCACTCTGCACAGCGCCAAAGGGCTGGAATATCCAATCGTTTTCTGCCCACTGCTCTGGCAGCGTAAAGAGAATCTGAAAAAACAAAAAGAATTAATTAAATTTCACAAAGACAAGCAATTATGGCTTGATTTCGGCTCGGAACAATTTGAAAAAAACAAACAGCAGGCGCTACAGGAAGAACTGGCCGAAGATATCCGGCTGTTATATGTGGCTGTAACCCGGGCAAAATACCGTTGCTATATCAGCTGGGCTGATGTGCGCACAAAAACAGAACCTAATCAATCAGCACTTGCCAGCCTGCTGGAATTGGCAGACAAGGATTTTGCCGGACAACAATCCCGATTACAGCTCTTTGCCCTCGAATCGCCTGAACACTTTGATTATCAACTTATTAACCCGGATACAACAATAAGCGGACAATACCAAGCTGCAAACAGCCACCCCGAATTACAGGCCAGAACCCTGACCCGTGAATTGCACAGTCACTGGCAAATGAGCAGCTATACCGCGCTGTCGGCTCTCAGCATACAGGATGTCCCGGAACTGCCGTTAGACAAAGCCAACGAGCCCGATGAAGTCAGAACGGAAAGCACCGAAGAATCCTTACCCAAAGGGGCAAATACCGGTAATGTGCTACATGAATTGCTGGAAAATATTTCTTTCCAGAGCTTGGCTGAAAAGCTTGATATATCCCGGCAAAGAGATTCAATCTGCCGCAAATATAATCTTTCCATTGAGCCGCCCGAGATAATAGATGATTTATTACAAACCGTCGTTTGTACGCCTCTTAGCGAAGACGAAAAATTCAAACTGGCAAATATCAGCGACGACCGCTGCATCAAAGAAATGCCTTTTTACCTGTCCATGAAGGAAATCAACATCAGCCAGATTAACTCTATCCTGGCAGACTGCCCGGCCTTTCAGCCACTGAACAGCCGGCAGATGGCCGGATTCTTAACTGGATTTATTGACCTAATCTGTGAGTATCAGGGGCAGTTTTACGTCATGGACTATAAATCCAACAGCCTGGATGATTATCATTCCGAATCGCTGACCCAGGCCATGAAAGAACACAATTACGGACTGCAATACTGGATTTACAGCCTGGTTCTTCACCAGTATCTGCAGCAGCGCCTGCCTGATTATGATTACCAGCAACATTTTGGCGGTGTAAAATACCTGTTTCTTCGGGGCATGCAAGCTGACCAGCCTGAATCGGGTGTTTATTCCACGCGCCCTGAATACCAAACCCTGCAACAGCTAATCAGTCTTTTC
>CAYLNS010000010.1:7950-13070 GCA_964385115.1 uncultured Methylomarinum sp. | reverse complement strand
GCTGTTTTAACGCCTGACACACAAACCCCATACACTCCGCCCCCCGGACTGGCCCAGTGCCCGGCAAAATACAGGCCTGGCAGCGGAGATTTGTTCTGCATTCTTAAAGGCCCAACCTGATCAGGACTGACATCCCAGCCATAGGCGGCGCCGTGAAAATTTTGTGTATAGCGTTGCATGGTTGCCGGGGAACCGCCCTCTACAAACAACAGATGCTCTTCCAGACCGGGAACGGTTTGTGCCGCCAAAGTAATCATTTTCTGCATGATGTCTGCTTTCAGCTGTTTCCATGGCCGCTCTGCAGCAAAAGGCAACAAGGTCGTCAGCATCATCAGGTGCTGACCTTCAGGCGCTAATGACGCATCCAGCAATGTCGGCACGGTAATACTTAACCAACTGATATCCCCCTGACAAGTCTTCTCGTAGCTGGCATCATGATCAAACCCCGAATAGCAAAAGGATTCATGCTCCAGCCCGAATGCAGCCAAGTCCAGGTCAGTGGCGATATAGACTACGAATATTGACAAAGATGGCTGCATCTTTTCCATCCGCTGCAAATAACGGTCAGAAAAATACTGCCTGCCCACCAGCTGATTAACCGTCTGCCTGAAATCTGCATTAGACACCACCACAGGTGCCGTAATGGTTTTTCCATTAACAATAACACCGCTGACCTTCCCGTCATACAACGTAATTCTATCAACCGGGGATTTAAACCTGACTTGTCCGGCATTTTTTTCAAGCCCTTCAACCAGAGTATTGGCGAGCTGCTGAAAACCGCCCTTGCAATAATAAGAGCCGTCGACCATATACCCAATCAACATGGTTGACCAGTAAACGAATGATACTTTGGACGGTGGCAAGCCCAAATAGGGCCAGTTGCTGGCAAACAGTCCCAGCAATTTTGGGTCTTGAATAAATTTTTCCGCCACATCTGCCAATGTCGCCTTGCGATATTCAAACAGGGCCGGCATCAGTTTCTGGGCGGCTGCATGACTCAGCCCGCTCATCATTTCATCGGCCAGCGTGACTTCTTCGGCAATCTGCTGACACAGGCGGGTAAGCTTTTCCAGTCCCTCTCGCTGGCTGGGAAACAATCCGGCCAGATGCTCTACAAACCGCTCTATTGTTTGCGGCAATTCGGTCTCTAAGCCGGGATAGAGGCACCGACTGAAGGGATTGACCTTGATAAATTCAATCTCATCCAGCAGATTCAAAGCCTGTAAGAGCTTATAAATAACCTGCCCACCCTGATAGCCCTGCGGCCCGCAACCACTGATTAAATGCACACCAGAATCAAACTGATATCTTTTACGCTTAAAGCCATGAGCATAGCCACCCGGACGATCATGCGCCTCCAGCAGCAACACTGACTTTCCAGCTTTTGCCAGCAACCCTGCACAACTCAGTCCGCCCATGCCGCTGCCGATGACGATTACATCAAAATCAGTCACGGCTTGTTAAGCCCCAGTTTTTGCCAAAGAATGGCGGGGGATTCGTAACACATTTCATCGGTCTGCATATCAACGGCAACCTGGGTGGTAAACCCCCGACTCAATCGCTCACCGCTGGCCTTGTCGCGAATCACATAATTGATTTTCAGGCGGTTTTCCCATTCCTTTAATACCGCCTGCACGGTCAGCCACTGTTCAAAATGGGCCGGCTTGGCGTAACGAATATGCAATTCAATAATGGGCCAAACGTAACCCGAATCACGCATATTCATATAGCCATAATCAATTTTATCCAGCAATGCACAGCGCGCCATTTCAAAATATTTAATGTAATGCCCATGCCAGACAATTTCCATCAAATCCACATCAAAAAAAGGCACCTGAATATCTATTTCACATTCCAGCGGGGCTTTACTCATAAAGTCTCCAGAATTGCTGCTGTATCAGCGTTAAACACTTGCGTAAATCCGGCTCTAAGGCACGATCTGCCTGTAAAAATGAAATCTGCGAGCGAAGCTGGTCTCGTGTTTCCTGCAAGGGCTGACTGAGTGTTATCGTATCCCCACGCAATTCCACCGCCTGCACAACCGCAATCAATAAAGCCGCAGCCACCTGTTCAGTCAGCTCCAGCACACGCAGGCAATCTCTGGCCGCAATAGTCCCCATGCTGACTTTATCCTGATTATGACATTCTGTTGAACGGGAAAAAACACTGGCCGGCATAGTCAGTTTCAAGGCTTCGGCCGTCCAGGCTGACATGGCAATATGCACCGCCTTAAACCCATGATTCAACATGGCTTGTTGTGCATTCGCACCGGATAAATTGGCCGGCAATCCATGATTAAACTTGGGATCAGTCAATTGTGCCATTTGTCTGTCCATTAAATCGGCAAGATTGGCGACCGCTATTTTCAAACTGTCCATGGCAAACGCAATATGCCCGCCATAAAAATGGCCGCCATGCAGTACATGCTCGCCTTCGGCATCAATGACAGGATTATCGTTGGCGCTGTTTAATTCGTTCTCAATAAACTGTCTGAGCCAGGGCAACGCATCTTCCAGCACACCAATGACATGCGGAGCGCAACGCAAAGAATAACGGTCCTGTAAACGGGTATCATTTCGGGGCGTTTCCTCCAGCACATGAAGATCATCACGAATACGGCCTGCAACCCGTATCTGCCCGGTATGCGGTTTGACTGAAAATAATTTCTCATCAAAATGACAGGCATTCCCTTTTAAAGCGATTGAAGCCAGACTGGTGATGCGCGTACATAACTTTGACAAATAAGCCGCTCGTTGCCAGGCCAGACAAGCCACGCCGGTCATCACCGCCGTACCGTTCATAATCGCCAGACCTTCTTTAGGCTTTAACGGCAACGGTAAAATCCCAAGCTGTTTAAAAACATCCTTTGTCTGGCGGGTTTTTCCTTGATACAACACTTGGCGTTCGCCTGCCACCACAGCCGCCAGATAAGATAACGGTGTCAAATCCCCGCTTGCGCCGACCGAGCCTTCCTGCGGAATCAGTGGTAACACATCCTGCTCAAGCAATTGGCATATTTGTTGTAACAAGCGATAGCGTACTCCGGAAAACCCTTGCGCCAGACTGTTCAGACGGGTCATCAGTATTGCCCGGGTCTGCACGGCATCAAAATACGCACCCATGCCACAGCCATGAAAAGTATAAAGATGCTCAGGCAGCTCATGAACATGTTCCAGTGGAACGGCGACCGTACAGGAATCTCCATAACCGGTGGTCACGCCATAAACAACACCTTCCTCCTGAAGCAACGTTTCAATAAATTCCGCCCCTTTATCTATACGGCGGATAAACTCAGCGTCCTCACTTAAGCAAACCGCAACATTTTTATTGGCAACCTGACAAACCGCTTCAATTGTCAGGTTCTGTCCATCAATCAGAATATCCATTACTTAGCTTTGCCGCCAAAAATCATAAAAATTAAACCATTGTAGCGGAAATTTGACACAATAATCCTGCAACCGTTGGCTGTAATCCTCAACACATTGCTGTATCAATTCTTCCCGCCTCTTTCGTGGAAAATTTAATCCTTCACTGAATAAATCCAGATAGATATGGTACAAGCCTTGCTGCTTCAGACAAAACAGCGTAAAAACAGGACATTTCAGTAAAGAAGCCAAAATAAACGGCCCTTGGGGAAAAAACGCATCCTCCCCCAAAAAACGGGCTTTCGATACTCGTCCGCCAGTCACCGGAACCCTGTCTGCCGCAATAATCACCAGCTCGCCGGCATCAATTTTATCCTGTAACAACATGGCCGTTGCCGCCGTGATTTCAGTGACCTGGATAAGGTTCATCCGGTCGCCTTTGGCATACTGATTTAATACACTGTTGAATTTTTCCGCATGATGCGTATGAACCAGAACATTGACAGTCACCCGCTTGCTAACCCAGGCAACTACCCGGCAAACTTCCAGATTCCCCAGGTGAGAGCCTAACATCAACACACCCTGGCCTTTGGACAAATAATGCTGCACCGCATCACGCCCATGATAACGAACATCATCCATTGTTAACGCGCCACTCCAGGCGGCTAATTTATCAATCAAGGCATTGGCAAAGCTGATGAAATGCAGATAACTGCCAGGCAAACCGGTTTTAACACGAAGACCGCTTTTAAAAGAATGAAGTCTTTGTAAATACTGCTGACTGGCCTGTCGCCCGGTTTTATTGAGCAGCCAGTAATAACTGACCACGGGATATAAAAAGAACAGCAGGACTTTTCTGCCAAATAACAGATACACCTTCAACAGAAAGCGCATACCCCAGCCAATACCCCGTTCCTGAATTTTGGCCCAGTGCGCCATAACCGAATAACCCCGATAATTGTTACCGGTCAATTTTACATGATACGCAGACTTTTGATGAGAAAAACACGTCCCTGTGTTAACAAAGATCAGGCCTACCTGCCTGCAGGAGTCAGAACAACAAGAGAAGGAGACAATTCATTGAAAGAATCGTCGGGGAGAGAAGTGAGTTAAACAGCTTTCTTTCGGTAGCCCATCAGCCCGATAACGCCTGAAACAAATAACCAAACTGCCGCCGGCACCGGTACCTGGGAAACGGACAGGGTACCTTCCACATTAACATCAATATTAGGGTCATAAGCCGACCATCTTTGAGTTGCCGTATCCAGATAAAATTCAAATGAATCTGCATCACCATATTGTGAGACTGCAAAACCATCCAACCCTGTTACCCCGCTATTAACATCCAGCCTTGTTTCCGCAAATCCAAAATCAGGGTCAGCGATATAATCCCTGGCCGGATCATAAGCAAAGTGATAATTATGATTACCAATGCTAAAGTCAAACATAAAATCAACACCATCATCCGGCGCAGAAACTGCTACTGAAGTCCCGCCTTGTCCTGCCAGACTTGCTGAATTTGCTGCAAACATACCAGAAAAGTTATCGCCTACATTTACGCCGCCAAAGGCAGAGCTGTCACCATCTACAGTATCAACGGTCATGCTCACTTGGTAGTTCATGTCATAAAAATAAAGTACAGGGAAATATACAGTAAACAGCTCTGACGCCATAGCCTGCCCGGAAAAAAATAAACTGGTCAATGATAGTAAAAATACTTTAAAAAACTTCATGGTTTTTCCTTAAATACTTAAT
>CAYLNS010000010.1:0-7850 GCA_964385115.1 uncultured Methylomarinum sp. | reverse complement strand
CAATGATAGTAAAAATACTTTAAAAAACTTCATGGTTTTTCCTTAAATACTTAATCCCATGACTCAATTCAAAGCCATAAGCTTGGTTAAAATCACAGATTTCTGTCACTGAATGCATCAATATCGGCATCAGAAGGTCTGACAGTACGGGTTTCGGGAACGACATTCCCATCAGCATCCACTGGACATGTTGCCGGATAAGGATTATTCGCCACATCTCTGACGACCTTAAAGTAAGGTACGTAAGTTTCTTCCAGTCTTAACTTGGGACCATCAGCCGGAAAGTTTGCTGAGCCGGTTGTACCAATCCACGCTGTCACATAACCATGAGTACAATATTGAACGGCGGGGACTTCCACTCTTAACTCTCCGACACAGCTTGCCGGATCAATTTTTGGAAACCTGGTCTTGATTTCAAGATTATCGTAATGATCATTATCAACACGACCTCGCAGCCATTTAATCGCTCGGGCATCCTCAGTTTTTAAACCATGACTATAAAATGCATCAACAGTCCCTTTAACCACTTTGACTCGTCTCCAATTCCGTGAAACGCGGGCCTTGGTTCCCATGACAGCATTTGCGCCATGAAGATTACCTTGATGATCGCTGGTATAAAATTCTGAAGGCAATGCAGCTGGGGTATTCGGCAAAATAACGACGACATCAGTTGTTGGGTAATAATTCGTATGTGAAGCATCCGAGCAGCTGTGAGGCAAATTCAAGCTGACAAATGCACTTTTGCCTTCCAGGTATTGCCGACTGCTGTCACCCAGCGAAAACACATTTTCAGGCGCAATGTTGACATGGGCAAAAAGTGGTGCACTGGCTACGGTAACAGCACATACTGCTGCAACTTTGCAAAATTGTTTTTTTAGATTCATTCTTTACTCCGTTTGTTTCTGTAGAGTCATCCAGGGAAAATCCCTGTACAGAATCAAATGAAGCAAAACCAGTGCCAACAAAAAACAACCTAAACCTAAAAACCAAACAATTATTAAAAATCAAATGGTTATAAAAATTTATATCATTCCCAACACCTTTTCAGAATTAATTTTTCATGTGCTTTAAATATAAATTGCGGCATATCCCACAATTCATGTCATATGGCTCAGAATCATAGCTTGATATTAATGCGCCTCATCCCAGTTATTGCCGACACCGATATCCACTACCAACGGCACATCCAGTTCAGCGGCTGAAGACATTTTGTCGCGGATAATGGCAATGGCGTCATCCAGCTGCTCTTCAGCTATTTCAAAGACCAGTTCATCATGTACCTGCATAATCATTTTAATATCCGGCTGCTCCTGTCTCAGCCAGTGATGGGTTGCAATCATTGCCCGCTTGATAATATCGGCAGCCGTCCCTTGCATCGGCGCATTAATGGCCGTCCGCTCGGCATATTGCCGGCGTGCGGCATTGCGGGATTTAATCTCGGGCAGGTACAGGCGCCGGCCAAATAAAGTTTCCACATAACCCTGCTGCTTTGCTTTTTCCCGGATACTGTCCATATACTCTTTAACGCCCGGATAACGCTCAAAATACAAATCGATATATTCCTGCGCCTGGTTTCGAGGTAAACCTAGCTGCTGTCCGAGCCCAAAAGCGGACATGCCATAAATCAATCCGAAATTAATCGCCTTGGCTGAACGCCGGAGTTCTGTCGTAACCTGCTCTAGGGGTACGGCAAAAACCTCTGCCGCAGTTGCGCTATGAATATCCACACCTTGAGAGAAAGCGCTTAACAGCCCCTCATCACCGGATAAATGCGCCATAATCCGCAGTTCAATCTGCGAATAATCAGCAGCAACTACTTTATATCCCGCCGGCGCAATAAAAGCCTGGCGGATTTTCCGGCCTTCTTCCGAGCGTATTGGAATATTCTGCAAATTCGGGTCGGAAGATGATAATCGCCCGGTTGCCGTCACCGCCTGATGATAAGAAGTATGCACCCGCCCGGTTTTAGGATTGATTTGCTCGGGCAATTTATCGGTATAGGTTGATTTGAGTTTACTTAAACTGCGATATTCCAGAATCAGTTTGGGCAAAGGATAATCAAGTGCCAGCTCCTGCAACACCGACTCATTGGTTGATGGCTGGCCTTTTGGTGTTTTTTTCAGTACCGGCAATTTCAGTTTGTCATATAGAATTTCCTGAATCTGCTTGGGCGACCCCAGGTTAAAAGCCTGTCCTGCCAGCTCGTGCGCGTGCTGCTCAATGGAATTAATTTTGCTGGACAATTCCATGCTCTGTTGAGCCAGCATATCCCGGTCTATCAGAACGCCGGTTCGCTCCATGCTGGATAACACAGGCACCAAAGGCATTTCAATATCCCGGTATAACTTTTCCAGTTTCGGTTGTTGCGCTAATTTTGCACTTAACACCTGGTGCAACCTGAGCGTAATATCTGCATCTTCAGCAGCATACGGCGCCGCCTGCTCCAGCGGAACTTCCTGAAAACCAATCTGTTTGGCGCCTTTACCAGCCACATCTTCATAATGAATGGTTTCCAGCCCCAGATATTTTTTAGCCAGGTCATCCATATTATGCTTGGTGGCCGTACTGTTATAAACATAGGACTCCAGCATGGTGTCATGGGCGATGCCTTGCAGCTCAATACCATGGTTGGCCAGCACATTGGCGTCGTATTTAAGATTCTGCCCCAGCTTGGCCTGGCTGGTATCCTCTAACAATGCTTTAAACTGTTTGAGTACTTCTTCCCGATTCAGCTGCTCGGGAACATCCGGATAATCATGCGCCAGCGGCAAATACGCCGCCTTGCCTGCTTCAACCGCAAACGAAAGCCCAACCACTTCAGCCTGGCTGTAATCGAGACTGGTGGTTTCGGTATCCAGAGCAAAAAGCTCCGCCGCTTCCAGCTTCTTCAGCCATTCATCAAGCTGCTTCTGGGTCAAAATAGTCTGATAATCGGTCTCTATATTATTTTCCGGTAGTTGCTCCGCTTCGGCCTGATGCCCCCCGTCATCCTGTAATTGTTTTAACCAACTGGAAAAACCAAATTTCTGCAACAATTTTGCCAGAGCTTGCTTATCCACGGGGCGGCACTTTAAATCTTCCAGCGAGTAATGAAGAGGAAGATCGCATTTAATGGTCGTTAATTGTTTTGCAAGCGGCAATGTATCCAGGTGATTACGAAGATTCTCGCCAATCTTGCCTTTGATTTTATCGGCATTTTCAATCAGATTATCCAGTGTTCCATATTCTTTCAGCCATTTTGCAGCGGTTTTTGGACCGACTTTGGGAACTCCCGGAATATTATCCGAAGCATCTCCCATCAATGCCAGATAATCAATAATCTGCTCTGGCTGAACACCAAATTTTTCCTGCACTCCATCAATATCCAGGCGAGTGTTGGACATGGTATTTTCCAGAGTGATTTTGTCTGTCACAAGCTGGGCCATATCCTTGTCGCCGGTCGAGATAATCACATCAAAACACTGACTGGCAGCCTGTTGCGCCAGTACACCAATCACATCATCGGCTTCCACATCGGGCTCGATAATTAACGGCAGGCCCATCGCCCGGATAAGCTCATGCAATGGCTCTATCTGAACCTTTAAGTCCTCAGGCATCGGCGGACGATGCGCCTTGTATTCATCATATAATTCATTTCTGAAGGTAGGCCCCGGCGCATCAAAGACAACCGTAAAATAATCTGTTTTATGATCCGCCATTAACTTGCGCAGCATATTGGCCACACCGTAAATGGCATTGGTCGGCATACCTTCCGCATTCGTCAAAGGCGGAATAGCGTGATAGGCTCTGAATAAAAAAGAGGAGCCATCCACTAAAATTAAACGTTTCTTGTTTTCGTCGGTCATACTTGTTGGCTTTAAATAAATTATTTCAACAATACAGATTAAAAAAAACGGCTGCAAGTTATTCATAGGATTTACAGGCGATAAGAGTATAATTCCGCTAATCAGACAAAGTAGTTACCTAAACTTAAACAAACACCTAATACCATGAGCGAAGTCTTAAATCAGCTTGCAGAAGTGCTTGAACAGAGAAAACAGGAATCTGCCGACAAATCTTATGTTGCCAGCCTTTACACAAAAGGACTGGACCATATTCTGAAAAAAATCGGCGAAGAAGCGACCGAAACAGTCATTGCCGCAAAAGATGGCGATAAACAACAAATTATTTATGAAACAGCCGACCTCTGGTTTCACAGCATGGTCATGCTGGCGCATCAAGGGCTGGGACCGGAGGATGTTTTACAGGAATTGCAACGGCGCTTCGGTCTTTCAGGGCATGATGAAAAAGCGCAACGTAACAAATAAATTCAGGAGTTAACAATGGGCATTAGCATTACTCAATTATTAATTATTCTAGCCATCGTATTGCTGTTATTCGGCACCAAACGACTTAGAAACCTGGGCAGCGACCTGGGTGGAGCCATTAAAGGTTTTAAAAATGCTGTAAAAGATGGTGAGGAAGGTAAAAAAAATCTGGATGATGAAAGTCAGCCATTGGAAGGTGAAGTCGCCTCGAAAGAAAGTGAAAAAGATAAAGTCTGATTATGTTTGATATAGGTTTCTGGGAATTATGTCTGGTGGGTCTGGTCAGTTTGCTGGTCATCGGCCCTGAAAAATTACCCAAAGCAGCCAGAATTGCCGGTTATTGGGTCGGAAAAACCCGAAACATGGTCGCGTCGGTCAAAACCGAAATCAAGCAGGAGCTTCAGGCGGAAGAATTACGCCAGATTATGCAGGAACAGGCAAAACTGGAAGAATTTCACCGCTCGGTTGAAAATCAGGGCGAGCAGATTTTAAATGATGTCAATTCATCCCTGTCTGATTTAGATAGTCCCGAAAAGCAGACAACAAAACAACATGACTGAAGACGAACTGGAAGAGCAACCGTTTATCAGCCACCTGGTTGAATTGCGCAACCGCCTGTTAAAGATTGTCCTTTGTGTATTGATTGTCTTTATGGCGGCCGCGCCTTTTGCTAATGAAATCTATCATTATCTGTCGGGGCCGCTGCTCAAGCATCTGCCTGAAAACAGTACGATGATTGCTATCGATGTAGCCTCACCCTTTTTTGCACCCTTCAAGCTGGCGCTGGTGGCCTCGGTTTTTGTGTCCATGCCGGTCATTCTTTATCAGTTCTGGGCCTTTGTCGCGCCGGGTTTGTACAGTCATGAAAAACGCATGATTCTGCCCTTGCTGGTCGGCAGCACTGTTTTGTTTTTTGCCGGTGTAGCCTTCGCCTATTTTGTGGTTTTTCCGCTGGTTTTTGGTTTTTTAACCGCGGCCGCTCCTGCTGGCGTCACGGTCATGACTGACATCAGCAAATATCTTGATTTTGTTCTGACCTTGTTTTTTGCCTTTGGGCTGGCTTTTGAAGTCCCCATTTTCACCATCCTGCTGGTGTGGTCAGGGGTCACAACCCCGAAAAGTCTGGCAGAGAAAAGACCTTATGTAATCGTTGGCGCTTTTATCATTGGCATGTTTCTGACGCCTCCCGATGCTATATCTCAAACACTGCTGGCCATTCCCATCTGGTTATTGTTTGAATCAGGCCTGCTTTTTTCACGTTTTTTTGTCCGCAAAAAGCAAGATGATGATATTAACGATGAAATAATTGAAGAATAATGGCCAAAAACATTCTGATCACCGGTGCGGCCAAACGCATTGGCGCCTGTTGTGCGCGTTTTTTGCATCACCAGGGACATAACATCTGCCTGCATTACCGCTCATCCGAAAGCTCCGCCTTAAAGCTCGCAAATGAATTAAACCAAAACAGGCCGGCTTCAGCCTGTGTGATTCAGGCAGACCTGCAGGACCTTAATGCGCTGTCCCGACTTTCAGAACAGGCCACCAAAACCTGGAACGGTATTGATGTACTCATCAACAACGCTTCGGCCTTTTTTCCCGGCTCAGTTGCGAATGTCACCGAACAACACTGGAATGAACTGCTGGATGCCAATCTTAAAGCGCCCTTTTTCCTGACTCAGGCATTACTCCCCTCCATCAGAAAAAGCCGGGGATGTATCGTCAATATCATCGATATCCATGCCGAGCGCGGACTGAAGGACTATCCCGTTTACAGTATTACCAAAGCAGGTCTGGCCACAATGACCCGCTCGCTTGCCAAGGAACTGGCCCCTGATATCCGTGTCAATGGCGTAGCTCCCGGTGCAATTCTATGGCCGGAAAATGCGATGGATTCGAATCAAAAACAGGAAATAATTAATCGAATTGCCTTGCAAAGAACAGGACAAGCCGAAGACATTGCCAAAGCGGTTCGGTTTTTGATTGATGATGCAGATTATATCACCGGCCAGATTTTAGCCGTGGATGGCGGCAGGAGCTTATTCAACTAACGTTTTCAGATCCAGCTTCTTTTGCTGCAAATCCTTTTTATCAAAAGCTTCCCAGAGCTGCTGATAGGTTTTACCACTGACAGGATGATGCTCATTACCGGCAATCTCGGCCAGCGGCTCAAGCACAAAGGCATAATGCTCAATTTCATCCCGGGGTATTTGCAATCGCCCATCCCGGATAACCTGATCTCCATATAAAACCAAATCCAGATCCAGCGTTCTTGAAGAAAATTTCTGACTGTCTCGCGTGCGTCCATGATCCAGCTCGATTTGCCGCAGAATTTTCGCCACTTGCTTGGCATCCAGCTCAGAATTGAATCCGGCAATCAAGTTATAAAAATTATCCCCTTCAAAGCCCACCGCTTCGGTCTCGTAAAGCGAAGACAGCCGCAACTCACCAAAAGCCTGTTGTAATGCCTGGATACTGGAGGGAATATGCTTTTCTTTGTCAATATTGCTACCGATACTGATATAACCGGTGGTCATGATTTTTCGCCTCGTTCAATGATAATGCCCACATCCCTGGCACGGCTGATGGCACCCCGCTTGTTCAGAGTAATTTTTACCCACGGGATTTTAAATTCCTTTAATAACAAATTCGCGACTTCTTCAATAAGCGTTTCGACCAGAAAAAACTCACTTTGTTCGACAAAATCAACCACTCGATCCGTTACCGCCTTATAATCCAGAGTAAAAGCAATATCATCTGTTTGCGCAGCTTTTTTAATATCAAAGCCCATTTCAATATCAAACACAACGGTCTGCTTGATTTCCCGCTCCCAGTCATAAATGCCGATTACAGTATCAATTTCAAGAGCGCCTAAAAAGATGATGTCCATAGTGATTTTCCGGTTATCATATTACAAAAAAACAGCAGTATCTTTTAAACTGCGTGGATATACAAGTTTTGAGGTTATTTTATGGAATGGTTAATCGTCCCCGCCGCTTATTTATTCGGCTCTGTCTCCAGCGCCATTATTGTTTGCCGTTTGATGGGACTCCCTGACCCCAGAGAACAAGGCTCCGGTAATCCGGGCGCCACCAATGTCATGAGAATCGGCGGCAAAAAAGCGGCTGCCATCACCCTTTTGGGAGACGCCTTAAAAGGTCTTATTCCTGTTTTAATCGCTAAAGCCATGAATGTCGATAACCTGCTGTTATCCTGCGTGGTCTTTGCCGCATTTTTAGGCCATCTGTTTCCGGTTTTTTTTGGATTTAAAGGTGGTAAAGGCGTGGCCACCTCATTTGGCGTTACGCTTGGGGTTACCTGGCTGCTGGGACTGGTCGTCTCTGGAACCTGGTTTCTTGTCTACAAAATCAGCGGCATATCATCACTGTCTGCCCTGGTTGCCTCCGTGCTGACCCCTTTATACACCTGGTGGCTGACAGGCGATATTTACCTGACGATTACCTTTGTGCTGATTTCCAGTATTTTACTGTGGCGGCATCGTGCCAATATCCAACGTTTACTCGAGGGGACAGAAACTTAGTTCCT
>CAYLNS010000009.1:13639-30322 GCA_964385115.1 uncultured Methylomarinum sp. | reverse complement strand
TAAGATTTTTTGGTTGAACAGTTTACAATTAGTAATATTTACATGAATAATTTTGTCTGGCCTGTCCGGGTTTATTACGAAGATACCGATGCCGGTGGCGTGGTTTACTATGCCAATTACTTAAAGTTTTTTGAACGCGCCCGGACCGAATTACTGCGTCATCTGGGATTTGAACAGGATGATTTAATGAGCCGGCTGAGCATTATTTTTGTTGTGCGCTCTGTGCAGGTGGATTATTTAAAACCGGCCCGGTTTAATGAGCAGCTGGCTGTCAGCGCCACGGTTTCTTCACTAAAAAAGACCAGTTTTATGTTTAACCAGCAAATCACCCGGGATGAGGATTTGTTGTGTCAGGGCGATATTCGTATCGCCTGTCTTGATGTTAACAGTATGCGGCCCAAAGCAATTCCTGAGGAAATCATAAAAAAAATATGAATGGTGAAATGTCATTTCTGGAAATGATACTGCAAGCCAGTTTTGTGGTGCAGTTTGTCATGTTTATCTTACTGGCCGCGTCGGTGCTTTCCTGGACCTTTATTTTCAGCAAACGCCAGGAATTAAGCCGGGTGATTGAAAATACCGAAGCCTTTGAGGAAGAGTTCTGGTCGGGCATCGAACTGAGTCAGCTTTATAAGGAGTTGGTGCAGCGGCAGGATGAGCCGGAAGGTATCGAAAAAATCTTTCTGGCTGGATACAAGGCCTTTTCAAAAATGCATCAGCAGGAAGGCGTCAGCCCCGAAATTAAAGTTGAATCCGCCCAGCGAGCCATGCGCATCGAGTTGTCCAGAGAGCTGGATCGGCTGGATGAATCCTTGCCTTTTCTGGCAACGGTTGGCTCTACCAGCCCTTATATCGGTTTGTTCGGCACGGTCTGGGGCATCATGAATTCATTCAGCGCCTTGGGCAATATGAAACAGGCAACCCTGGCCAATGTCGCCCCGGGCATATCAGAAGCGTTGATTGCTACGGCCATGGGGCTGTTCGCGGCGATTCCGGCGGTAATTGCCTATAACCGTTTTTCCAGCCAACTGGACAAGCTGGCCGGACGCTATGAATTGTTTATGGATGAGTTTCTGGTTTTACTGCAAAGGCAAGCCCATAGTTCATGAATAGACGAACCGGCCGGCGCAAACCCATGGCTGAAATCAATGTCGTACCTTATATTGATGTAACCCTGGTGTTGTTGATTATTTTTATGATTACCGCGCCATTGATTCAGACTGGGGTCGATGTGGAATTGCCTCAGGCGACCGCCAAAACCCTGGAGCAGGATGATACTCCGCCGGTGATTATCAGTATTGATAAGAACGGCCAGTATTTTATTGATATTGGAGAGGACAGCGCTGAACCGGTTAGCGCTCGGGAGTTATTATTGCGGGTGAAAGCGGTGTTGACTTACAAACCTGAGACCCGGGTTTATATCCGAGCCGATGAAAAGGTTGAATATGGGCGCGTGGTGACAGTCATGGCGGCGCTGAAAAATACCGGCATCAATAATGTTGGACTGATGACACAGCCCGAAGAATCATGATACAGAAGTATGCTTTTTATTTTGCATTAGCCTTGGCTTTGCATCTGGGAATTATTTTGTTGTTTGTATTTGCCGGTTTGCAAAAAGATGTGGTGGAAGTTCAAAAACCTCAACCTGAAATTATTCAGGCTTCGGTATTGGATGAAAAAGAAGTACAGCAGGAAGTTAACAAGCTGAAGCAGCAGGAGCTGGAAAAACAAAAAAAACAGCAGCAGTTGACTGAAAAACGGCGTCAGGAAGAAAAGCGGCTGGCGCAAATTCAGAAAAAACGCCAGCAGGAAGAGGCAAAAGCCAGACAAATTGCCGAGCAGCGAAAACAGCAAGAACTTTTATTACAGAAAAAACAGGCCGAGCTGAAAAGAAAGCAGCAACAGGAGCAAGCACGTCTGGCAAAATTAAAAAAACAGCAGGCTGAAGAAAAACGCAGGCTGGAGCAACAACGTAAAGCGGCCGCCAAAAAAAGAGAGCAGGAAAAACGTGCAGCAGAAAAACGCAGACAGCAAGCATTAGCCAGGCAAAAGGCTGAGAAGGAAAAACAAGAGGCACTGGCCCGGAAACAGGCGGAAGCGGCCAGGGTAAAAGCCGCACAGGACCAGCAGGCGGTTATTAAGGCAACCCGGGCGATTCAGCAAAAAGTCAATAATAGCTGGATTCGGCCGATGACTATATCGAAAGGTTTAAGATGTACGGTGCGGGTCAAGCTGTTATCCAGCGGTGATGTGATGAATGTGCAGGTGATAAAAAGCAGTGGCGATCCGGTATTTGACCGCTCTGCTGAAAATGCGGTCAGAAAGGCCTCACCTTTACCCGTACCGCGGGATAAGCAGTTGTTTGCAAAGAATTTCAGAACATTTACCTTTGTTTTTAAACCGGAATAATCAATCAGAGCGCCATGAAAAAATATCTGCAGCTTTTAATCTTTAATATTTTAATGTTAGCATTCCCGAGCGCCTGGGCGGGGCTGACCATTGAAATTACCAAAGGCGTGACCTCGACTATGCCGATTGCTGTGGTTCCGTTTGCATGGCAGCCCGGGACCCGTAAAACAGTTGATATTGCCGGGGTTATCCGCGCTGATTTACAACGCAGTGGTTTTTTTAAGCCACTGCCGGTCGCCGATATGTTGACCCAGCCATCGCAACCCGAGCAGATTCGTTTTCGCAATTGGCAGGCTCTGGGTCAGGATTATTTGCTGATTGGACAGGTGATGCCTTCGGGGCTGCGCTATGATGTTAAATTCCAGCTTTTTGATGTCTACAAAGGCGAGCAGATTATGGGCTATCGGCTGACCGTTGCTGCGAATAAATTGCGCAAGACAGCCCATAGAATCAGTGATCTGGTTTTTGAAAAACTGACAGGCAAGCCCGGTGTGTTCAGCACGCATATTGCTTATGTCACCAGTGTCCGGCTGAAAAACGGCAAAAAACAGTACCGGCTGCAGGTGGCGGACGCCGATGGATATAATGCCAAAATTATTGCCTCGTCGTATGAGCCGATTATGTCGCCGAACTGGTCGCCGGATGGTCGTAAAATTGCCTATGTATCTTTTGAAAGAAGGCGCTCAGGGATTTATATTCAGGATCTAGCCAGCGGGAAACGCCAAAAAATTCCGTCATTCAAAGGGATTAACGGCGCCCCTGCTTTTTCTCCCGATGGTCGGCAATTGGCGCTGACCTTATCGAAAGACGGCAGCCCGGATATTTATCTGTTTGATTTGGCGACCAGGCGGTTCAGAAAACTGACGCATAGCTATGCCATCGATACAGAAGCGGCCTGGTCACCGGATGGTCGTTATATTGTTTTTACCTCTGACCGGGGCGGCAAACCGCAGATTTATCAGATTAGCAGTTCAGGTGGCAGAGCCAGCCGGTTGACGTTTACCGGAAGCTATAATGCCCGGGCCCGTTTTTCTAAAGATGGCCGCAATCTGGTCATGGTACATGCCAACGGCGGGGATTATCGGATTGCGGTGATGGATATGGCAACCAGAACTATTAATGTATTAACAACGGGGCCTCTGGATGAGTCGCCAAGTTTTGCGCCTAATGGCACAATGATTTTATATGCGACCCGGCAGGCGGGGCGATCAATATTATCGGCGGTTTCGGTGGATGGAAAGATGCATCAGAACCTGGGGTTTACCGGTGGGGATGTGCGTGAACCGGCCTGGGCCCCGTAACTAATTAAATAAACTGGTAACTACTCAGCGTATTTAGATATTTAATATCAGTCACTTACTCCAGAAGACGCCGTCAATACATCCGTGTAGGCTTGAATGTGACATCCCTGTCACATACACTTCTTCCGTAAACAACTGATATTAAATTGTATTTCTCTTTTGAAGTACGCTGAGTAGATACATAAACTGGAGAATAATATGCGTTTTAATAAGATTTTTTTGAGCGGTTTGGTGGTTTCGTCTTTGCTGCTATCCGGCTGTAGTACGACTGACGAAGTGGGTGCGGGTTTAAATGAGGGGGCGCGTACAGTTGCCGCCGATCAGTCGGTTAATACTCAAGGTTATAATAGTGACGGCGGCTTGAGTGAGAGTGAATTATCAGCCGAAGCGCTGGGTGCTGAATTTAGTGACCCGCAAAACCCGTTATCGAAACGGACGATTTATTTTCAATATGACAGCAGTCTGGTTCAACAGGATTTTATTCCGGTGATTGCCGCTCATGCCCAATATCTGCTTAGTCATCCTAAATATCGGCTGATTCTTGAAGGTCATGCTGATGAAAGAGGCTCGCGTGAATATAATATTGCCTTGGGTGAGCAGCGGGCCAAGTCGGTGGCCAGAATGATGGAAGTACAGGGAGTGCCTGCGACACAACTGGAAGTCATCAGTTATGGTGAAGAAAAACCGGCTGTGGAAGGACATAATGAAGCGGCATGGCAGTTAAACAGACGTGTGGAACTGATTTATCAGGGGCAGTAATGAACAAACATATTTTATGGCTTTTACCTTTGGTGAGTAGTGTTTATGCCGAATCCCGGCCGTTGCCGCCGGTGATTGATAATTCGGTCTATCAAAACGGTAGTGCTTATGGAACGGCAGAACCCTCGAATAATGTGATTTATGAATTACTGGGCAGGGTGGAGCAGTTGCAACGCGAGGTTCAGAACCTGAGAGGCCAGGTTGAAGAGCAGGGGCATGTGATTGAAGATCTTAAAAAGCGCCAGGGTAATATTTATTCCGATTTGGATCAACGTATCCAGGCTTTGACATTGCCCGGGCAAACAACCGGTTCAACATCAGCGACTTTAAATCAGCAATCGCCAAAGCCTGCGGCGGAAATACAGCCGCCTGAGGCAGCCGTTCAGACGGTAACATCACCGCAGCAGCAACGGGCCGATGAAAAACAGCGGTATCATCAGGCTTATGAACTGTTGAGAAATGGGCATAACAGTCAGGCTATCAAAGCATTTAAGGATTTGATTCGTGATTATCCTGGCGGTGAATATGCGGATAATGCGCAATACTGGCTGGGTGAGGCGTATAAAGTCAATCAGCAGGTGGAGCTGGCGCGGGCGGCTTTTTTGAAACTGCCTGAAATGTTTCCGAAGAGTCCAAAAGTACCGGATGCCCTGTTAAAACTGGGATATATTGAACTGGAACAGAATAATCTGGCCAAGGCCCGTGATTATCTGACCCGTGTTAAAGTCGATTATCCCGGAACGACGGCGGCTCATCTGGCCAGCAAAAAGCTGATGCAACTGGATCAGCCCTGATTTATGTCAGAAACAACTTTACGAATCAGTGAGATTTTTTACTCGCTGCAGGGTGAGTCCACGCGCTGTGGTTTGCCGACTGTTTTTATCCGGCTGACGGGCTGCCCCTTGCGTTGTGTCTGGTGTGATACGGCTTATGCCTTTAACGGCGGTCAAAAAATGTCTCTGGACGCTATTTTGCAGCAGGTCAAAAGCTTTAACACGCGCTATGTTACGGTGACAGGCGGTGAGCCGCTTGCTCAGCCGGCCTGTCTGGATTTAATCCGTCAACTGGCCGACGAAGATTATCGGGTGTCACTGGAAACCAGTGGGGCGCTGGATATTTCAGCCGTTGATGAGCGCGTGGTCAATGTCATGGACTTAAAAGCGCCGGGGTCTGGCGAGGAAAATAAAAACCGTTATCAGAATATTGAGTTTTTGAAAGCCCAGGATGAGATTAAATTTGTACTGGCCAATGAGTCCGATTATCAATGGGCTAAAGCCAGGCTGGAGGAATTTCAGCTGGCTTCTCGCTGTCAGGTGCTGTTTTCTCCAGTGATGGGAGAGATGTCACCCACCTGGCTGGCTGATCAGATTTTAAGTGATCAGCTGCCTGTCCGTTTTCAGATACAACTTCACAAAAATCTTTGGGCGGATGCCCAGGGTAAGTAATTATGCAGAAAAAAGCCATTATCCTGCTCTCCGGCGGGCTGGACTCCATTACGGTATTGGCCTATGCCAAACAACAGGGATATCAGTGTTATGCGCTGAGTTTTGAATATGGTCAGCGCCATAATGCCGAATTAAAAGCCGCACAGAAAATAGCCCGGCATTATCAGGTCGCTGAACATAAAATTATCAATATCGGCTTGGGCGCCATCGGCGGTTCAGCGTTGACCGATGAGCATATAGATGTGCCGCATTCGCCTCAGCAGGGGATTCCTGTTACTTATGTCCCGGCCCGAAATACCATTTTTCTGTCCTTTGCTTTAGGCTGGGCTGAGGTGTTAAATGCCCGGGATATTTTTATCGGAGTCAATGCTGTGGATTATTCCGGTTATCCTGACTGTCGTCCTGAGTTTATCGAAGCCTTTCAGAATCTGGCTAATCTTGCCACCAAGGTTGGCGTTGAAGGGGAAAGTATAAACATTCATACCCCACTGATACATTTGAGTAAAGCCGAAATTATAAAACAGGGACTGGCGATGGGTGTGGATTACCAGCAGACTGTTTCCTGTTATTCAGCCGATGAAGAAGGCAGAGCTTGTGGTGAATGTGATGCCTGTCGGCTCAGAAAAGCGGGTTTTGAAAATCTGGGGGTTGATGACCAGACCCGTTATCAGTAAGGGATTGTCGAAAAAACTTTTTCAACATAATGAAAATCATTTAAATATCAGTTGCTTACTTCGGAAGACGTCGCACACATCCCGGCAGGCTTATTTGTGTCATCCATGGCACAAAGATTTACCTCATAACCAACTGATACTTTGGGCAGCGCTGAACCAATCATCCTTGATTTGTCAGCGATTCCTTAGCGGTTAGCAGTGAATATACTGATTTAAGTTTTAAAGTTGGCTACGGTATTACGCAGATGAATGGCCAGTTCCTGAAGATTTTGACAGGCTTCTGACATTTCCCTGGTGCCCTGGGCCGTTTCATTGGCCACATCGTTGATGTTATTAATGTTACGGTTGATTTCTTCTGCAACAGCCGTTTGTTCTTCTGCGGCGCTGGCAATCTGATTATTCATATCATTAATGGTGTCGATGCGCTCGCTGATACGGGAG
The DNA here is from genome assembly GCA_964385115.1 of uncultured Methylomarinum sp. Lineage (GTDB taxonomy): Bacteria > Pseudomonadota > Gammaproteobacteria > Methylococcales > Methylomonadaceae > Methylomarinum. Next base: position 23,293 of record CAYLNS010000009.1, on the reverse strand, counting down.
ATGGATTTACCGGCAGAATCAGCCTGTTCAACACTGTTTTTTGCCTGTTTCTGGCCATTATCCATCACCGAGACGGCTTGTTTAGCCCGTTCCTGCAAGCGTTCGATGGTTTGCTGGATTTCCTGGGTTGAATTTTGGGTACGGCTGGCCAGCGTTCTGACTTCATCGGCCACCACTGCAAAGCCACGACCCTGTTCACCTGCACGCGCCGCTTCAATAGCGGCATTCAATGCCAGTAAATTAGTCTGTTCGGCAATGCCGCGGATGACTTCCAGAACTTCGCCAATACTGTTACTGTCGTTTTCCAGTTCATGAATGACATTGGCCGCATTTTCCACTTCATTAGCCAGTCGATTGATTCCTTCGACTGTTTCATTGACGATTGTTCTGCCAGCATTGGCTTCTTTATCGGCGGTTAGTGCGGTTTCAGAAGCTTGTGAAGCATTCCTGGCCACTTCCTGAACGGTGACGGTCATCTCTTCCATGGCGCTGGCAACCTGGGTGGTTTCTTCCAGTTGCCGGTCCACTCCGGTTTCGGTGGACTTGGTAATATTTGCCAGTTCCTGAGAAGATTTGGCCAGTTTTTCACTGGTAAAAATAATATCATCAACCGTTTTGGCTATTTTTTTAACAAAGGCATTAAAACTGCCGGCAACCCAGGAAAATTCATTTTTCCCTTCTGCTTTCAGGCGAGCTCTTAGATTACCTTCGCCATTAGCAATATCCTGTAAGCTTAATGCCAGGGCGGTTAAGGGATTAATGATAATTTTGGCCATGACAAAATAGCCGGTCCCGCCAATTATCAGTAGGCTCAGAAACAGAAAGCCTACGGCTGACCAAACTTTTTTATGAAGTAATTCAGTGTCTGCCGTATAGGGAGTAATGATTTCAAAAGCGCCATGTAACATCCCGGCAGATTTATTTTCCATGGGGTAACCCAAAATATCCTGGCCTTTGTTGTTTCCCCATAATTTAAAGGATGTGTTCGGATCGCCATGACATAGCTCACACTGTTTTTGTAGAATAACCGGTCTGAAATAGCGCGTTTCCATATTTTCTTCATCGTTATATCGGTATTCATGCGCGCCCGGATTATTGGCAAAATATTCCAGTACAGTTCGCTCAATCGCATCAGCCTCATTTTTTGGGTTTCTGGCGCCTACACGAGGTGCTTTGAAACGAAATCCACCTTCTTTGGCTTTTTTCTGGATGACATCCCAGGCGTTAGCGACAGGAACAGAGGCTACAACGATTTCGGCGGCTTCAGAAGGGGATTTACCTTCAATCTTATGGCGCAAATCAGATACTGTAAATATACCTTTATTCCAGTTTTCGATAATGCGGTCTCTGACCGCTTCGGAGACAAGAATCAATTGTTTGGCAGCTTGGAATTTACTTTCCAGCATTTGTTGTTTTTGATGCTGGGCATACAGGATAAGCAGGCCTATGCCTATGACGGTCAGTACCCCCATGGTAATGGCTACAACCCGCGTGCCAACAGAATGCCAGTTCATTAATCTCATTTGTTCATCCCCGACGAAATTATTACTTTTAAAGGTTGAGAAAATTTATTTATGCAGTTGCCTTTTTGTTTGCTAAAACCTAATCTCTAATAGACCCATTTTTTCATTGGGAATCAGGTTTTACGTTTTAAACACAAGCAGGTCTGCTCTAATCTGTGGATTAACAAGAAGCTTAGAACAATTTTATGATTTTTAAAGGTGTTCAGGGTTTATTAACAATTTTTTTTGCTTGTTTACAAAAAATCTCAGGAAAGTTATCAGTTTCTGATTGGGAAATGTGTAGGTTATTGATATGATTGTCGGCTCGAATCGCTCTATTGATTAGATGAAATGCCCATGGAAAATCGTCATTACCAACTGCAAGTACAGCGCTTAAGCTGTATCCGGGATGACAGAGTCTTGTTTAGTGAACTGGCGTTTTCGCTTAAGCAACGTCAAATGTTGCTGCTTGAAGGCAAAAATGGGAGCGGTAAAACCTCCTTGCTGAGGATTTTATGTGGTTTCAGGGAAGCGGATGAAGGGCAGGTACTTTGGTGTGGACAGGAAATTGCTCACAGTGATTATTATGCCAAAATGGCCTATGTCGGGCATCTGGATGGCATTAAAAAGGAACTGACGGTCACTGAAAATCTTAAAATGGCGCTGGCTCTGGGTAAGCAAGGGCGTATGACGATAGATGAGGCTTTGGATAAAGTGCATTTACAAGGATATGACGATACCCTGGTACAGTCTTTATCGGCGGGACAGAAGCGTCGTTTGTCTCTGGCCAGATTACTGATTACCGATAATATCTTATGGATTCTGGATGAGCCATTTACTTCGCTGGACAAACAGGGAATTCAATTATTTGAGTCAGTTATGAGCGAGCATATCGAACAAGACGGTATGATTATCCTGACGTCACATCATGACTTATCACTTCCCGCTGTTGATCTTCAGACTATTAATTTATCTTCATGTCATTAACGACTGCCTTTTTTGCTATTATCCGCAGGGATTTGATGCTGGCATTTCGCCGGCGCGCTGAAATCGCTAATCCAATTTTCTTTTTTGTGCTGGTGGTGACCTTGTTTCCATTGGGCGTCGGCGCCCAGGCAAAATTATTACAGGCCATGGCGCCCGGCGTTATATGGGTATCTGCATTATTAGCCGCAATGCTGTCTTTAGACAGTTTGTTTCGTTCTGATTTTGATGATGGCTCACTGGAGCAGATGCTGCTCAGTGCGCACCCGGTTTCGGTTCTGGTTTTAGGCAAGATTATTGCACACTGGCTGGTTACTGGCGTACCGTTAATTCTTATTGCGCCGTTGTTAGCCGTTTTTTTAGGCTTGCCGGATACTGCGTTGGGAACTTTAATGATTACTTTGGTCTTAGGTACGCCTGTTTTAAGTTTGATTGGCTCAATTGGGGTTGCCTTGACCCTGGGATTAAGGCGAGGTGGAATGATTTTGTCCTTATTGGTGTTGCCGCTTTATATTCCGGTGCTTATCTTTGCCAGCAATGCGGTTGAAATGGCGGCCACGGGCATGGCTGTTTCAGCTCAGATTAATATATTGATGGCGATAATGTTTCTGGCGCTGGTATTGGCTCCATTGCCGGCTGCTGCCGCTTTAAAAATGAGTATCAACTGAAAATACTACTATTTATAAGGTTATTGTGACTTGGTTGATACAATACAATTTCTATACCATTAATATTTTAAGGAATTTCAAATGAGTAAGGGCAAGTATCGTTCAGTATTTTCACCGGCAAGCAAAGAAGAAAGAGCTAAAAACTTTGAAGATTACTGGGAGTTTACCCAGCAACATGGGGGTGAGCTTTTTGAAGCTGAGAAAGATCTGGCTAAAAAGCGGGCTAAATTAAAATACTTTCAGGATAATCCGGTTAAATTACGTAAACCTCTGGCAAACCCTGATGCGTTTTATCGCAATTATGTAGAAATGCAGGATGACCCGGCCACATTGGACAAAATGACGTTGATGCTGACGGGGATATATAAATTCGCCCGCCATGAATGGGTAGGCATTAAGGGCGCCTGGGATGTGGTCCCTGATATGGAACATTCTTATTCGATAGAGGATAAAATCAGTCGGGTGCATCTGGCCGAAGAATTTTGTCATGTGCGATTGTTTGATGAAATGCTTAAGACCTGTGGACTGGACAAGGTCGAGTGGGTGCCGTTAACCCCGTTTAAAGAAAAGATTTATGAGCAATTCCCCAAGTTTCCCGGGTTTTTAATGGATACGCCGGCATTTGTTACGGAATTGATGGGTGTGACTTTTTACACGCATTTACATAAGCTTTTTGATGATGTGCTGGCTGATGAGCCGGAAGTACGTGAACGTATGAAGGCTTTACTGGATGAAATTACTATTGATGAAGTCGCGCATGTAGGTCAAAGAAGAAATTTTATCGGCCCGATGGGTATGAAAGTATCCAAAGCACTGGTTAAACCTTTTTACACCATGTTCTTCAATGATATTCCTGAAGTGGGGTTATTATTTGATGTGAAGCAAATGATTAAAGATGGGGAGGGGTTTGATTTTAATGATTTGCCTGAGTATATGATTGAAAGAAGCTGGATTCCATCTTACTGTAAGGCATAGAACGAATTGCAGCATTAAATTGATGTATTTGCTTTAAACAACTATGAAGTCAAGAATTACCTGAATCCGTCGTAAAGCCATGGATTCAGGTATTATTTTTTTAATACTTTATAAAACGGTGTGATTCCGTTATCCTTCTTAAATATTAGTAACAAGTAATATTCAAATATGAGATTTATTCCTGCTCCTGTCAGTCGTTTTTTCCATCGTATGGCTTCCCCGCCTCATTTTTATTCATTTGCGGATAAATTAATGCCGTGGATGACGGTTTTGTTTTTCCTGTTGGCCATACCCGGCTTGTATTTAGGATTGTTTGTTGCGCCTGCAGATTATCAGCAAGGGGATAGTTACCGGATAATCTATATTCATGTGCCTGCTGCCTGGATGTCATTGTTTATTTATGTTCTGATGGCCATAGCTGGCGGTATTGCGCTGATCTGGCGGATGAAACTGGCAGAAGTCTTTTTGGTCAGTAGTGCGCCGATTGGCGCCAGTTTTACTTTTATTGCCCTGGTAACCGGCTCATTATGGGGGAAACCCATGTGGGGAACCTGGTGGGTGTGGGATGCGCGATTAACATCCGAGCTGATATTATTGTTTCTTTATCTGGGTGTTATCAGCCTGTATGGTGCAATTGAAGATCGCCGGACGGCTTCCCGGGCGGTGGCGATTTTAGCCATCGTCGGGGTTGTCAATATTCCCATTATTCATTATTCGGTTGAATGGTGGAACACCTTGCATCAAGGGCCTACTGTCGCCAAGGCGGATAAGCCTTCCATTCATATCAGTATGCTGATTCCACTGTTATTGATGGCCACGGCATTTAAGTTTTATTATGCCATGGCGGTGTTACAATCGATGAAAGTGGAATTACTGCAGCGGGAACAAAACAGTCAATGGGTTAAACGATTATTGGAGAGTAAAGCATGAATTGGCAGGAGTTTTTTGCCATGGGAGGCTACGGCTTTTATGTCTGGGTATCTTATGGTTTGTGTTTTATCATTTTAGCCGCCAATATTATTATTCCTGTTATTCAGCGCAAACAGATATTGCGACAGCTTGCTCTTAAACAAAAAAGGAAACAGTCATGAAGCCAATCAGAAAACAACGATTAATGCTGATACTGTTAATGTTAGCGGGTATTGCGTTGGCAGTGACTTTTGCATTGAAAGCATTTAATGAAAATTTAATGTATTTTTTCTCTACCAGTGATGTTGCCGAAGGTAAAGCGCCAGAAGGAACGCTGTTCCGGTTGGGTGGAATGGTGGTTAAAGGAAGTGTTGAACGGCCTGGTGATGGTATGACCGTTCGTTTTAAATTAACCGATTATGCCAAGCAGGTTACCGTGGAATACACCGGGATTTTGCCGGATTTATTCCGGGAAGGGCAGGGGATTGTTGCAAAAGGCCGTTTGAATAAACAAGGTGTATTTGTTGCTGAAGAGGTGCTTGCCAAGCATGATGAAAATTATATGCCGCCAGAAGTTGCTGACAGTCTGAAACAAGAAAAATCATCTCAGGCAGGACAATAATATGATTCCAGAACTTGGGCATTTTGCCCTGATTTTAGCGCTGTCCATGGCAATTATTCAGGGTGTTTTCCCGATTATCGGCGCATCACGGATGATTACGGGCTGGGTTAATCTTGCGCGGCCGGCGGCTTATGCACAGCTGTTTTTTATGGCGATTGCTTATTTTTGTCTGACATATGCATTTTTGACACACGATTTTTCTGTTGCTTATGTGGCCAATAATTCCAATACAGCTTTACCGGTACTGTATTTGGTTTCCGGTGTCTGGGGCGCTCACGAAGGTTCATTATTATTATGGGCGTTGACATTATCAATCTGGACCGGGCTGGTGGCTTTTTTCAGTCAATCCATTCCGCCATTAACCATGGCGCGGGTGCTTGGTGTCATGGGGCTGGTCAGCATTGGCTTTATCCTGTTTTTATTATTGACTTCCAATCCATTTGAGCGTTTGTTTCCATTTCCGGTAGAAGGCGCCGATCTTAATCCGTTGTTGCAGGATCCCGGCTTGGCCGTTCATCCACCCATGTTATACATGGGCTATGTCGGTTTTTCTGTGGCTTTTGCCTTTTCCATTGCCGCCTTGCTGGAAGGACGACTGGATTCCGCCTGGGCGCGTTGGTCAAGACCCTGGACCAATGTCGCCTGGGTGTTTCTGACTTTTGGCATCACCCTGGGAAGCTGGTGGGCTTATTACGAACTGGGCTGGGGCGGCTGGTGGTTCTGGGACCCGGTTGAAAATGCATCCTTCATGCCCTGGCTGGTAGGCACGGCTCTGATTCATTCACTGGCAGCCAGTGAAAAGCGTGGAGTATTTAAAACCTGGACGGTATTGCTGGCTATTTTTGCTTTTTCATTAAGTTTGTTGGGCACTTTTCTGGTTCGTTCAGGTGTGTTGACTTCCGTGCATGCCTTTGCCAGTGACCCGGCCCGGGGCTTGTTTATTCTGATATTTCTGGCGGTCGTTGTCGGTGGTTCGCTATTGCTGTATGCCATCAGAGCGCCACAGGTCAAAAGCAGCTCGACGTTTGATCTGGTATCCCGTGAATCGGTATTGCTGATTAACAATGTATTATTGGTGGTGACTGCTGCCAGTATCTTACTGGGAACTTTGTATCCATTATTTATCGATGCGCTGGGGCTGGGCAAAATATCGGTAGGCCCTCCTTATTTTAATGCTGTTTTTATTCCATTAATGGCGCCTTTATCCGTAGCCGTTGGTTTTGGGGTATTACTGCACTGGAAACGTGACAGTTTTAAGCCTTTGTGGCACAGATTGAAAGGAGTCGTGGCGTTTTGTCTGCTGACAGGGCTGTTGGTGCCATTATTAATGCCGTATTATTCCTGGGCTGCGGTTTTAGGGGTGACCTTGGCCATGTGGACGCTGGCAACCAGCTTTTTGGCCTTTAAAGATCGCCTGGGGAAACAGGGGATCACCTGGAAACGACTGACCCAGATTCCAGCTGGTTTTTATGGCATGACTGTGGCGCATTCGGGTATTGCAGTGTTTGTAATCGGCATTACCTTTACCTCCGTCTACAGTATCGAAAAAGATGTCAGAATGGCGCCAGGTGATAAGCTGGATATGGCCGGATATGTTTTTGAGTTTCATGGAGTCAAGGAAACAGAAGGGCCAAATTATGATGCCATGCAAGGTTATTTGACGGTGACTTACCAGGGACAGGAAGTAGCGAGACTGGAGCCGCAGAAACGTATTTACCGGGTCAGAAAAATGCCCATGACCGAGGCGGCGATTGATGCCGGCGTATTCAGGGATTTATTTGTCGCCATCGGTGAGCAGCTGGATAATCAGGGCGCCTGGAGCCTGCGTATTTATTATAAGGCCTTTATTCGCTGGATCTGGATGGGCGGCGTGTTTATGGCTTTAGGCGGAATTATTGCCAGTTGCGACCGTCGTTACCGGATTAATAATAAAAAACGAGTCGTCAGTAATGCTTAAATATATTGTTCCGTTATTTTTATTTGCTGTTCTGGCTGTTTTTTTAGCCATAGGGCTTAAATTAAACCCGCGGGATATTCCCTCGCCTTTGATTGACAAGCCTGCGCCTCATTTTTCATTGCCGGTTTTGACCGAGCCTTCCAGAAAATTTTCACCAGAAGATTTGCAAGGGCAGGTGTGGATGTTAAATGTCTGGGCTTCGTGGTGTGTTTCCTGCCGTTCCGAGCACCCGGTATTAAATGACTTTGCCAGAAAAAATCCGGTGATTATTGTCGGACTTAATTACAAGGATGAACCTGAGGCTGCCAAACAATGGCTGGCGCAACTCGGTAACCCTTATCAGGTCAGCGTTATGGATTTGGAGGGACGCACGGGGATAGATTATGGGGTTTATGGTGTGCCCGAGACCTTTGTTATCGATAAAAAAGGAATTGTCAGGTATAAATTTACCGGCCCTGTCTCCATGAAGGATGTTGAACAGACCCTGTTACCATTGATTAATAAATTAAGGGCGGAAAGCTGATGAAGACGTTTGTTTTTACGCTGTTTCTGACTTTTTCCATCTGCGGACATGCGGCGGTTGAATACCGGAAGTTTGATAATGCCAAACAGGAGCAGGCTTATCATAGCCTGATTTCAGAATTACGTTGTCTGGTCTGTCAGAATCAGACCATTGCCGATTCCAATGCAGAACTGGCCAAGGATTTGCGAAGACAGGTTTATGAAATGCTGCAGCAAGGAAAAAACCAACAGCAGATTGTCGATTACATGACCCAGCGTTATGGAGATTTTGTGTTATACCGGCCGCCATTAAAATCCAAGACACTGATTTTATGGATAGGGCCGGTTGTATTTGTCGTTATTGGCTTGCTGGTTTTGCTGCTGATGAGCCGGCGAAAAAACCAAGCTGATAAAAAGGACAAACTGTCGGAACAGGATGAAAAACGTCTGCGAGCGTTACTGGAAGAAGGGGAAGATTCTTGAATATGATGTTTTGGCTGTTGGTAACAGCCATGGTAGTGATTGCACTGGTATTTGTTATTGTACCGCTGATACGCAAATCCGAGCCTGTTGAGTCCGATCTGGATCAGCGTAATATCAATATTGCCAAAGACAAGCTGGCAGACCTTAAATCTCAATTGGAAAATGGCCAGTTGACTGAGGCTGAATATCAGGAACAATTCAAAGAACTGGAATTATCCTTGAAAAATGATTTGGAAATTCAGTCCAATCGACCCGATGAGGCGCGGCAGGGCAGATGGTTGGCAGTTGTAATTTTACTGTTGGTTCCGCTGTTATCGGTTACATTGTATTTCGCACTGGGCACACCCGATGCATTGAACAAGCTTGAAAAACACCAGGCTGCACTTGCCAAGCAGCAGAATGCACAGCAAAGTATCAATAAAATGGTGCAGTCACTGGCCAACAGATTACAACAAAATCCGGATGATTTTGAAGGCTGGGTCATGCTTGGGCGGTCTTTTAAATATATGAAGCAGTTTGACCGGGCTGCAAAGGCCTTTGAACAGGCTTATCGATTGAAACAAGACGATGTTGATGTCATGTTGCAGTATGCTGATGCTTTGGCAATGAGTCAGGGCGGACATATTGGTGCGAAATCAAAACAGTTAATCGAGCAGGCGCTTAAGTTATCACCGGAAAATCGCACGGCTTTGTGGTTAAGTGGCATGGCAAAAGTGGAATCCGGGCAATTTGAAGCTGCGCTTCAGGACTGGACCAAACTTGAAAAGTTAATGGATAAGTCATCACCTTCTTATCAGGAACTTGCCGGGCTTCTCAAGGCATTAAAAACCCGTCTGGGTACTGCCGGTGAGGATAAACAAGCCGTTTCTCCGTCGGTCAGTATTCAGGTGAATGTGGATATCGATAAGCAGATAAGAGCAAAGGTTTCACCGACGGATACGGTTTTTATTTATGCACGGGCCCTGCAAGGTCCTAAAATGCCGCTAGCCATTGTGCGAAAAAAAGTTTCAGATTTACCGGTTCAGGTCGTGCTAAACGATTCCATGGCAATGA
>CAYLNS010000009.1:2369-13539 GCA_964385115.1 uncultured Methylomarinum sp. | reverse complement strand
AAAAAAGTTTCAGATTTACCGGTTCAGGTCGTGCTAAACGATTCCATGGCAATGATACCTAATATGAAATTGTCTACTTTTAAGCAAGTTGCAGTCATTGCCCGGGTATCTAAATCCGGGAGTGCGATGCCGGCCAAGGGCGATTATTTGGGCTCTATTGAGCTGCCAAAACTGGATGAGGAAAATCAGGTAGCTGTTACTATCAACAAAAAGCTTCAGTAATGGATCAATCTATTCAATTTGATATTGATTTAATCAATCGCTACAACACCTCCGGCCCCCGTTATACCTCTTATCCAACGGCGCTGGAATTGCATGATGGGTTTGACGATAAACAGTATCGCCAGCATATTGAAAAATCCAATGCCGCAAAAGGGCCTTTGTCCCTTTATTTTCATATTCCATTTTGTGATACCGTCTGTTTTTATTGCGCCTGCAATAAAATAATTACTAAAAATCGTAAACATGCGGAACCGTATCTGCAAAATTTATCTCAGGAAGTTGCCATGTTGGGTGAGCTGTTTGACAGCAACCGAACAGTCAATCAATTGCATTGGGGCGGTGGAACACCGACTTTTTTAAGTGCTGAGCAGATGCAGCATTTAATGGACACAACCCGCGAACATTTTAATCTGCGCGATGATGATAGCGGGGAATATTCTATCGAGGTTGACCCCAGAGAGACTGATGATCAAACCATTGCCCATTTAAGGCAGTTAGGTTTTAACCGCATCAGTCTGGGATTGCAGGATTTTGACCCCGATGTTCAAAAAGCGGTGAACCGCATCCAGAGCCAGGAACAGACTTTTTCAGTCTTACAGGCAGCCAGAGACGAGGGCTTTAAATCCACCAATGTGGATTTGATTTATGGTTTGCCATTACAAACCATTGATACGTTTTCCCGGACGCTGGATCAGGTTCTGGAATATTTGCCCGAACGCTTTTCGATTTTTAATTATGCCCATTTGCCCAGCCGTTTCAAAACACAAAGACAGATTAATGAAGCGGATATGCCAGATCCGGCAATGAAGCTGGATATTTTAAAAATGGCGGGGAAAAAACTGACCGATGCCGGTTATGTGTATATTGGCATGGATCATTTTGCCTTGCCGGATGATGAATTGGCTGTCGCCCAGCGGCAAGGAAAGTTGTATAGAAATTTCCAGGGCTATTCAACCCATTCTGATTGTGACCTGGTGGGTTTTGGAATCACTTCCATCGGTCGGGTGGGTGATGCCTATATTCAGAATGTAAAAGATCTGGATAGTTACGATGCCTTGGTTGGACAGGGAAAATTACCGGTGTTTAAAGGGGTTGATTTGACAGATGATGACAAATTACGAAGAGCAGTCATTACGGCTTTGATTTGTCATTTTAATCTCGACTTTAAGGCCATAGAAAAAGATTTTCAGATAAATTTTAAGCAGTATTTTGCTGATGAACTGGCTCGTATCCAGCAAATGCAGACTGACGGCTTGTTGGTTTTAGACGAAAATCATATCCAGGTATTACCGGCCGGTCGCTTGTTAATACGAAATATCTGTATGGTTTTTGACCGCTATTTGCAGAAAAAGACTCAGCAGTTTTCTAAAGTGATATGACTATAAGCTATTCAGAACATGAAATGAGTCTTAGCTGTTAAATAGCCCGTTTTTATAATTTTTCAACCATAACATTCAGAATATCCAGCGCACGGCTGCAATAGCCGCGTTCATTATCGTGCATCACTGAAATGCCAATATTTTTGTTGTTAACGCTTAAATGGTTCATCAGGACGATGCTGGAAAATTCGGTTCCTATGAAATCAATACTGACTTTTTCATGTCCGAAGCTGCCGGTGTCACAATGAATAATCCCGGCCAGTTGGTCCTTTTCATACTGAATGAACAGGCTTTTTATGTCATCGAGTGTTGTGGCTTGAGTTAGTTGTGCCGAAATATCCATGATGGAGACAATTTCGGTAGGTACCCGGTATGAAAATGAATCCAGTTTACCTTTTAGTTGGGGGAGGGCTAATGCGGCTGAGTCGGCAACATTGGTGCTGGTCGGAATAACCGAGGCGGCTGTGGTGCGTCCTAAATGGGAGTGTTTATGGTAACCATCCAGAATATGTTGGTCGGATAAGGCAGGGTGAATGGTGATGATTCTGGAAAATTCAACGCCAAAATGTTTGTCCAGTATCATCAGTAATGGGGCCAGGGCATTTCCTGTGCAGGTGCTGGCTGAAACAATATGATGATTGGCAGGGTCATAAATATGATGATTAACGCCATATACCAGGCTGGCATCCCCGCCGCTGATATTCCAGCTACAAAGAATTTTTTTACAAATATCAAGACTAATCAGGTGACGCAGGTCATCAATTTGCGCTACCCCTGTGGCATTAACAAGGATATCCAGGTTAAGCTTTTTTAATTCGGTCAGAAAATATTTTTCCTTGTGGGTTTGTCGCCTGTCAACCTGCAGATAGCGGATGCAATGACCGTCAATAATCAGCTGGTCATCTTCAATCTGAATAGGGTAGGGAGCTGAACCATAGGTGCTGTCCTGAGCCAGCAGGTAGGCAACCTGGGAGATGGGCATGACATCGCAGAGCACTTTAATATTAAAGTGCCTTTTGTTAGGTTGTGTGAAATAGGTGCGGAGTATGCTGCGCCCGACTCTGCCAAGCCCGATGACGCCAATTGAACTATCCATAAGCCAAAACCAGAATTAAAAAAACAATAGCTAAAGGTATAGTCTAAAAAGATAGAAAATGCAGAAAATTTTCCTGGGCTTTACAGATACTCAATTGCACCTTAGGAGAACGATGAGTTGAACAGTACCGAATAAAGCCGCAGGTTGTTCCTGTTATTTATTGTGCTTTGTAATGTGAGTCTATGTATTTTATGACCAGTTGTTGAAATTCTTCGGCAATATGATCACCTTTTAAGGTAACTGTTTTTACGCCGTCTTCGTAGACTGGTGCAACGGGAGACTCGCCGGTGCCGGGCAAGCTGATGCCTATATTAGCATTTTTACTTTCTCCTGGGCCATTGACGACACAGCCCATAACCGCCACTTCCATTTCTTCTACACCGTGATACTGTTTTCTCCAGACCGGCATTTGTTCGCGAAGAAAGGCTTGTATTTCCTGGGCTAGTCGCTGGAAATAATCACTGGTTGTCCGTCCACAACCCGGGCAGGCAATAACCATTGGGGTAAAGGATCTGAATCCCATCGATTGCAGTAGTTCCTGAGCGACAATGACTTCTTTGGTTCTGGCGGCACCCGGTTCGGGTGTCAGTGAAATCCGGATGGTGTCACCAATGCCTTGCTGCATAAGCACTGCCAATGCAGCCGATGACGAAACAATACCTTTAGAGCCCATCCCTGCTTCAGTCAGCCCCAGATGGAGTGCATAATCACAACGTTCCGACAAATCTTCATAAATACTGATGAGCTCCTGAACATTGCTGATTTTGCAGGAAAGAATGATTTTATCTTTACCCAGGCCATATTCCTGTGCTTTTGCAGCGCTTTCCAGCGCTGAAATAACTATGGCTTCACGGGTTACTTCAGGGAGTTCCTTGGGCGTTTCGAGCTGTCTGTTTTCATCCAGTAGTCGAGTAAGTACCGATTGATCCAGGCTGCCTCCGTTAACACCGATACGGACTGGTTTGTCGTACTGACAGGCCATTTCAATCATATGCTGGAATTGTGGGTCTCTGTTTTTACCACGACCGACATTGCCCGGATTGATTCTGAATTTATCCAGTGCCTGGGCGCAGTCTGGATATTTTTCCAGCAGTTTGTGGCCATTAAAATGGAAATCACCAACGATAGGCGTTGTATATCCTTTTTGCAGCAATTTGTTTTTTATATCGGCAACAGCTCTGGCTGCTTCTTCCGTATTGACTGTGATTCGAACCAGTTCGGAACCTGCGCTGGCCAGATCCATAATCTGTTGTGCGGTGCCTTCGGCATCAGCTGTGTCGGTGTTGGTCATGGACTGGACAACAATGGGTGCGCCGCCGCCAACTTTAATATCGCCGACAAGAACTTGCTGTGTTTTTTTGCGTGGACTAATGGTCATGGGTAATCAGTATGTTCAAGAAATCTAAAAAAAATCTGAAGTTAACTATAATCTAGTTTCAATGCGTAAATTATACCCTATACAAAGAAAGATAAGAGCCTGGATGTGAGGATAAATTTTTTTTCGGACATACACCTTGAATTTGGTGAATTAAACAAGCCTGACAATGATGCTGATTTAATTATTGCAGCCGGCGATATTGGCGTGTTTGTTCAGGGAGTTGACTGGCTAAAAACTTTCGGAAAGCCGGTTATTTATGTGGCCGGTAATCATGAATTTTATTCGGAAGAATATGAAAAAACATTGTCTTCCATCAGGAGTGCATGTGAGGGAACACAGATTTTCTTTTTGGAAAATGATGAGCTTGTTTTTCAGGGTGTGCGATTTTTAGGCTGTACCCTATGGACTGATCTTTATGTCGAAGGAGAGGAGAAAGCGGATGCTTTGGGGCATACGTTGAATGACTTCAGGAAAATTATCTATCAGGGAAATAAGCTGGATCAGCAAAAGTTTTCCGGTTTTAGTATTCACTCTAAAAAATGGCTGGAAGAAAAGTTAAATGAGCCATTTGATGGGAAAACCGTTGTGATAACTCATCATGCCCCGACGGAATGGAGTTGGAATGACAGTCCGATGGCATTGAAAAAGCTGGCGTATTGTAATGATTTAAAAGCATGGATGCATGAGCATGAAATTGAAGCCTGGTTTCATGGGCATATTCATAGTCCTGGAGATTACAGGATAGCCGGAACCCGGATATTGAGTAATCCGCGGGGTTATTATGGAAGAAAGCTGGTCGATGATTTTGATATTAATAAATGTGTTGATATCTGAAAGCCTTGTGTTCTTAAAGCCTTGTGTTCTTATTGAGGATTTGACGGGAGGTTTGGGGTGGCCGTAACAAAATTATGTTGTTGAAGTTAAATTCGCGATGGTAATGCGGATTCAGATTGAAGTTAAAAAATAAGCCGGATTATGACTGACCCTGTCTGCTTCATTAGCATTAACCGTGTTTTTCTCATTGTTAATGAAGGTTAGATGTGGTGTAATATTCGGGTTTTATGTCTTGAAGTGCCTCTTGTTTTTGTGGTTTGGAGCGAGGGGGTTGTTAGCTGCAACTTGTCTGGAGAGCAGGCTTATTCACTATGCAATTTACGATTAAAGAAGGTTTGGATCTGCCGATTACCGGCAGGCCCGAACAAAAAATTGAAGACGGTAATAAGGTAAAATCCGTTGCCCTGTTAGGCGCGGATTATGTTGACCTTAAGCCGAAAATGATGGTGAGTGAAGGGGACAAGGTTAAACTTGGTCAAGTCCTTTTTACTGACAAAAAAAATCCCGGGGTTAATTTTACGGCACCTGGAGCAGGTGTGGTTAAAGCCATTAACCGAGGAGCAAGAAGAGTACTGCAGTCGGTGGTTATCGAGCTGCAAGGTACCGAACAGGAGACTTTTAAAAAATACAAAGATTCAGAACTTAAAGATCTGGATGCCGACAAGGTCAAGGAAAATTTGCTGGCATCTGGCTTGTGGACTTCATTTTTGACTCGGCCGTACGGAAAAGTTCCGGCATCGGACAGCAGTCCAAGTTCCATTTTTATCACAGCCATTGATACCCGTCCCTTGGCGGCAGATCCTGTTGTTGTGATTAAACAGCGCGCCAAAGACTTTGCTAATGGCTTAACGGTTATTTCCAAGCTGACTCAAGGCAAAACCTATTTATGTAAGGCCACAGGTGCAGATATACCCGATCATGAAGCAGCTGAAACCGCTGAATTCTCAGGGCCGCATCCTGCAGGACTGCCCAGTACTCACATTCATTTGCTGGATCCCGTTAATATCGACAAGATGGTCTGGCATATTGATTATCAGG
The DNA here is from genome assembly GCA_964385115.1 of uncultured Methylomarinum sp. Classification (GTDB taxonomy): domain Bacteria; phylum Pseudomonadota; class Gammaproteobacteria; order Methylococcales; family Methylomonadaceae; genus Methylomarinum. Next base: position 7,592 of record CAYLNS010000009.1, on the reverse strand, counting down.
CTGTCATAGCTATTGGCGCACTGTTTACCAGTGGTCAGATTGATGTGGAGCGGGTTGTATCACTGGCGGGCCCCACCGTTAAAAAGCCCAGGCTGATAAAAACACGAGTGGGTGCTTCCACTGATGATTTGGTCCAAAATGAGCTGGATGAGTCGGTAGAGAACAGAGTCGTTTCAGGGTCTGTTTTATATGGCCATAAGGCGGCCGATGAGCTGGCTTATCTGGGCTGTTACAGTTTACAGGTTTCTGCACTTAAAGAAGGTCGCGAACGTGAATTGTTTGGCTGGATTGTTCCAGGCAAAAATAAATATTCCGCTTTAAACGTATATGTGACTAGCCGTGATCGCAGCCGCTTATTTCCTTTTACAACTGACAAAAATGGCAGTAATCGCGCTATTGTTCCGGTGGGCGTCTATGAAATGGTGATGCCGCTGGATATTCTGGCAACACCTTTATTGAAGGCATTGGTTATCGCAGATAGTGATCAGGCCCAGTTGTTAGGTTGTCTGGAACTGGTGGAAGAAGATATGTCGTTATTTACTTTTGTCGATCCTGGCAAGCACGATTTTGCACCTGTGCTCAGAGTGAATTTAACTAAAATCGAGAAGGAAGGATAATGTCGGCTAGAGACTTTTTAGACAGTATAGAGCCGTATTTTACAAAAGGTGGTCGATTTGAAAAGTATTACGGTCTCTACGAGATGGTGGATACTTTTATTTATACACCAGCTGATGTAACACGCGGTAAAACTCATGTTCGTGATGGCAATGACCTGAAACGAACCATGACTTTTGTAGTAATTGCCACATTCTTTTGTATATTGATGGCAATGTACAACACAGGATACCAGGCAAACCTGGCAATACAGGCTATGGGCCTTGAAAAGGTCGATAGCTGGCGCAGTATTCCAATGTCCCTGTTTGGTTATAACCCGATGAATCCTGTTTCCAATTTTGTTCATGGGGCATTGTACTTTTTACCTATTTATATCGTGACACTCGCGGTAGGTGGTATCTGGGAAGTATTATTTGCCACTGTTCGCGGACATGAAGTGAACGAGGGCTTTTTGGTGTCTTCAATGTTATATACCCTGATTATGCCGCCTGATATGCCACTTTGGCAGGTAGCCTTGGGTATATCATTTGGTATTGTCATCGGTAAAGAAGTCTTTGGTGGAACTGGTAAAAACTTTTTAAACCCGGCTTTGACAGGGCGTGCATTTTTATTCTTTGCTTATCCGGCATCCATTTCTGGTGATTCTGTCTGGGTCGGTGTCGATGGTTATACCATGGCGACTCCGTTAGGTCTGGCTGCACAAGGCGGACTGGAATCTGTACAGGAAGCCGGTTATGGCTGGTTGCAAACTTTCATGGGATTTATGCCGGGTTCTATCGGAGAAACTTCAACAATTGCCATTTTGATCGGGGCGGCCTTTTTGCTTTATACCCGTATCGCTTCATACCGAATTATGGCGGGTGTATTGATTGGGATGATTGCCACCTCTGTTTTGTTCAATGTTATTGGTAGTGATACCAATCCGATGTTCGATTTTCCCTGGTATTGGCACCTGACAGTCGGTGGTTTTGCCTTTGGTATGGTTTATATGGCAACAGACCCCGTCAGTGCGGCAATGACCAATACCGGTCGTTGGATTTTTGGTGTTTTAATCGGTGTTATGGTGGTGTTGGTAAGAGTTGTCAATCCAGCCTTTCCAGAAGGAATGATGTTGTCAATTCTGTTTGCTAATATGTTTGCGCCTGTTATTGATTATTTTGTCGTTCAGACAAATATTAGAAGAAGGATGAAACGTCATGTCTAACGGAAATTTAAAACAACGACTGGAAAGTTGCGAACATTACCAAAAGTTCAAAACTTATGCCGATAAAATATTATCACTGAGTAACGACAGTCTGGAAAAGACCATTGCGGTAGCTTTATCTTTAAGCTTTGTATGTGCGATTCTGGTTTCTTTTTCAGCCGTTGCTTTAAAACCTCTGCAAATTGAAAACAAAGCCATGGACATGAAGAAGAATATTCTTGATGTTGCGGGCTTGCTGACTGAGGATACTGATATTCACCAGGCATTTGCAGAACTGGTTGAAGAGAAACTGGTGGATCTGGAAACAGGTGATTATGTTGAGGATATGGATCCTGCAAAATATGATCAGCGTAAAGCTGTGAAAGATCCAGAGCTGAGTGTGGCGATACCCCCTGAAAAGGATATTGCACACATCAGAAGACGGGCAAAAATAGCCAAAGTCTATCTGGTGAAAAAGGGTGATAAAATCGACTCTATCATTCTACCGGTTCATGGTTATGGTTTATGGTCAACCATGTATGGATTTCTGGCTCTTGAAGCAGATGGTCAAACAGTTAAAAGTATCAACTTTTATGACCAGGCAGAAACGCCGGGCTTAGGCGGTGAGGTTGTTAATCCAAACTGGCGTGCATTGTGGAAAGGTAAAAAAGTCTACGATGAGAATGGAAATGTTGCATTAACCCTGGTTAAGGGTAATGTCGATCCATCAAAACCTGATGCGGTTTATAAGGTCGATGGTTTGGCAGGTGCAACCTTAACCAGTAACGGTGTCAGTAACTTAATTAAATTCTGGATGGGCGAAGATGGATTTAAACGCTATCTGGATAAAATCAGAAGCAATGGTTAGGAGATAATCATGAGTGCTGTTATAGATAAAGAAACAAAAAAAGTATTGCTTGAGCCGTTGGTCAGCAACAACCCCATTACCTTGCAGGTTCTGGGTATTTGTTCTGCATTGGCGGTTACCTCGCAAATGTCAACCTCATTGATTATGGCGCTGGCTTTGACATCGGTCACGGCCTGTTCCAGTGCTGCTATCAGCTCAATCAGAAATCATATTCCCGGTAGTATTCGTATTATTGTTCAAATGACGATTATTGCTTCATTGGTTATCGTGGTTGATCAGATATTGAAAGCATTTGCTTATGAAATCAGCAAACAGCTTTCGGTATTTGTCGGTTTGATTATTACCAACTGTATCGTTATGGGGCGGGCAGAAGCCTATGCCATGAAAAATCCTCCATTGGCCAGTTTTATTGATGGTATTGGCAATGGTTTGGGCTACAGCTTGATTTTGATTATTGTTGCGTTCTTCAGAGAGTTGTTTGGTTCAGGTAAATTATTGGGAATTGAGATTTTTCCTTTGGCCAAAGACGGTGGCTGGTATGATCCCAATGGATTGATGCTGCTTCCACCGAGTGCTTTCTTCATTATCGGAATGATTATCTGGGTATTCAGACAATGGAAGCCCGAACAAGTTGAAGAGCCGGATTTTAAAATTCTGGACATCGCGCATGGAGAAGGGGGGCACCACTAATGGAAGCTTATATCAGTCTTTTTATTAAAGCGGTTTTTGTTGAAAACCTGGCATTGGCCTTTTTCTTGGGAATGTGTACATTCCTGGCGGTTTCCAAAAAGGTTTCCACTGCGATTGGTTTAGGTGTTGCGGTATTAGTTGTTCAGGCAATTACCGTGCCCGTCAATAATATTATTTACCATACGTTGCTGAAAGAAGATGCACTATCGTGGATGGGTATTACCGGTGTGGATCTGAGCTTTCTGTCATTATTGAGCTGTATTGGCATGATTGCCGCCCTGGTTCAGATTCTTGAAATGGTTCTGGATAAATTTTTTCCAGCTTTATTTCATGCCTTGGGTGTGTTTTTACCTTTGATTACGGTGAACTGCGCAATTTTGGGTGGAAGTTTGTTCATGATTGAGAGAGATTATGATTTTACCGAAAGTGTGGTTTATGGTGTGGGCAGTGGTTTTGGCTGGGCGCTGGCGATTACAGTAATGGCAGGTGTTCGTGAAAAACTAAAATACAGTGATATACCCGCCGGTTTACAAGGGCTGGGTATCACCTTTATTAGTGCCGGCCTGATGTCTTTAGGCTTCATGGCTTTTTCTGGAATTCAACTGTAGGAAGGATAAGTAATGCTTGAAATTGCACTAGGCGTAATTTTATTCACGGGTATCGTGATTGCGCTGGTATTTATAATTATCGGAGCTAAAAGTAAATTAGTACCCTCCGGGGATGTTGAAATTCTGATCAACCATGAGAAGAAAATTCATGTGCCTGTCGGTTCTAAATTATTAACTGCTTTGGCTGAAAATCAATTGTTTATCCCTTCTGCCTGCGGTGGCGGTGGTACTTGTGGACAATGTAAAGTCAAGGTCCTGAAAGGAGGCGGTGAAATTCTGCCAACCGAGATGTCGCATATTACCAAGCGTGAGGCGGCTGAAGGTGAGAGGCTTTCCTGTCAGGTAGCCGTGAAACATGATATGGACATTGAAGTCGAAGAAAGTGTCTTTGGCGTTAAAAAATGGGAATGTACGGTTAAATCCAACCATAATGTAGCTACTTTCATTAAAGAGTTGGTACTGGAGTTGCCTGAAGGGGAAGAGATTAATTATCGTGCCGGTGGATATATTCAAATTGAATGTCCTCCTTATGAGGTTAGTTTTAAGGACTTTGATATAGAAGAACAGTATCGGGAAGATTGGGATAAGTATGACTTATGGCGCTATGTCTCTAAAGTCGATGAGCCGGTTTTACGTGCTTATTCCATGGCTTCATATCCTGAAGAAAAGGAAATTATGCTGAACGTCAGGATTGCGACGCCACCTCCGGGTGCGCCTGATGATGTTCCTCCTGGCAAGATGTCTTCGTATATTTTTAGTCTCAAGCCAGGTGATAAGGCCGTTGTATCGGGTCCTTACGGTGAATTCTTTGCTCGTGATACCGATAATGAAATGGTCTTTGTTGGCGGGGGTGCCGGTATGGCGCCAATGCGTTCACATATCTTTGATCAGTTACGCCGACTGAAGTCCAAGCGTAAAATGACATTCTGGTATGGAGCGCGTAGTAAACGTGAAATGTTCTATGTAGAAGATTTCGATATGCTGGCCAAGGAAAATGATAATTTTGAATGGCATGTGGCATTATCTGATCCTTTACCGGAAGATAACTGGACAGGCTATACTGGCTTTATTCATAATGTATTGTATGAAGAATATATCAAGAATCATCCAGCACCTGAGGATTGTGAATATTACTTGTGTGGACCTCCAATCATGAACAGCTCAGTGATTAACATGCTATTGGAAAATGGTGTGGAGCGTGAGAATATTCTGCTGGATGACTTTGGTGGATAAATGATTTTTTTATAATCTAGCGAGAG